>CAYZIU010000012.1:0-12928 GCA_964478575.1 uncultured Candidatus Saccharibacteria bacterium
CAATAACAGATATAGACAAGATGGCTGTAAGGACAGAGAAAAGTCCAAAAGTTCTAATTGAGCCAATAATAGAAAAAGACGAACCAAAAAGAGTATTTGCAAACTCTCCGGCAAAGCCTCTAACTAAGAGTGAAATAAATCCAAAAAAGAAAGCTAAGATTATCGGTAAAAATACAAAGTATATCCTGTTCTCTTTTGAAAAATATCTAGAAACTACAATTGAAGAAAGAACCGCTGTAAACCACATAAACAAAGTGTAAACTTCACCATAGACTCCAAAAAGTTCATCTCCTGCTCCCTTAACAAAAAGTGAAGATACAAAAATAAGAACAAGAAACACTGCCCCGCTAAAGGAAAATATCTTTTTTGAGAAAGAAAGGGTCCCGGAAAGAAGTGAAGAGAAAAGTGCAAGTAAACAAGACACCAAAACACCAAAACCAAAGATCATTGATCTCAATGCGTCGTTTTCAAAAAAAGGAATAGGTAAGTAGAAAAAAACTCCGAGAGACATCGTTACTACAAAAATATAAAAAATAGACTTATCAATCCTAGAGAGCGCGGTGGTTAATTGCATATTAGTTAGTATTTTATCACTAATTGTCCCTCTCTGGAAACTATTCTGTGATTATGTTGATAATCCTATTTGGCACAAAAATCAACTTCTTTATCTGCTCACGATTTTGGATATACTTTTCGAATTCAAGAGAGTCAAAAACAACTTTTAGTACCTCTTCTTCAGAAGAATCAGCTGACATCTCCACAGTTCCTCTACCCTTCCCATTGAAAGAAACAGCGATATTTATAGATTCATTTGAAACAAGACTCTCGTCAAACTTTGGCCAATCTGACAAGTGAATAGAATTAGCTTTCAACTCTAAGCTGTCAGCTGTCAGATTCTGGTATAGCTCTTCTGTAATATGCGGAGCGAATGGTGCAAGCACTTTCAAAAATGACTTGAAATCATTCTCAGAAATTTTTCCATTAGCAACTTCGTTCATAAATATCATCATAGAAGAAACCGCTGTGTTGAAATTGAAATTTTCAATGTCTTCGCTGACTTTCTTAATTGTTTTATTTAGAAGAGATTTAACTTTTGCATCTGATTCTTCGGCAAACCCTTTTCCAGACACAATTTTCCAAACTTTTTCCAAAAATCTATAAGTTCCTATAACTCCATCTGTATTCCACTTAGCTGTATATTCAAAAGGACCGATGAACATTTCATAGAGTCTGAATGCGTCAGCTCCAAATCTATCCACCATCTCATCTGGATTAACAATATTTCCCCATCTCTTGCTCATCTTGCGACCGTCGTTTGCAAGAATAAAACCAAGAAATTCTAATCGTGGGAAAGGTTCTTCGGTTGAAACAGCGCCAATATCAAAAAGGAATTTGTGCCAAAATCGCGCATAAATAAGGTGACGAGTCGCGTGGTCTCCTCCGACGTAAACATCAACTGGCATCCAGTTCTTTTCTTTTTCTTTATCTACCAAAGCGTTTGGATTTTTCGGATCAATAAATCGCAAATAATACCAAGAAGAACCTGCCCATTGTGGCATAGTGTTAGTTTCCCTTTTTGCAGGACCTCCACACTCAGGACAAGTTGTGTTTAACCACTCGGTAATATTTGCTAGCGGACTCTCACCTGTTCCACTCGGTTCGTAATTTTGCACCTCAGGAAGTTTAACTGGAAGCTCACTCTCCGGCACCGCGACAGCTCCGCATTTTTCACAATGAATTATTGGAATTGGCTCTCCCCAATATCTCTGTCGTGCAAAAACCCAGTCTTTGATTCGATAATTTTTTACAATCTTACCTTCTACAAATTCAGTGATTTTCTGCCGAGCTTCTTCGGAAGTAAGGCCAGAGAACTTTCCAGAATTTCTTAAAATTCCATAATCAGAGTAACAAACAAACTCTCTAAGAAAAGAGTTTTTACCAAGCATGTCCCATAAATTTTTCTGCTCACGAACAAAAGGCTCCCATTGTGAAAACTTTTCAAACCAACTATGGGAATTATCAAGCAACCCATATTGAACATCATCTTTTTGGATTACAATAGTTTCAGTTCCTAAAACTTCCACCCAATTTGTTCCTGTGATCTGTTCTTGAACAAGGGAAATAAAGACTCCTAGTTTTTCTTTGCTAAAAATTACTCGAATGTGTTCCCGGCCACTAATAGCACTAGTTGCAATTTCAAATGAAATACTGGCATCTTTTAATTGTTGCTTAAATTTTTCTGGGTCTTTTAGAGTTGGAGCAACAGCGATCGACTTAAATAGATTTTCAGGAGATACAACTTGTTTTATCAGTAAATTATATGTATTCGCAAACTCAAAATCCCTTTCATCGTGTGCAGGTACTGCCATAACTGCCCCTGTTCCATAGCTTGCTAGAACATAATCTGCAATCCACACAGGAATTGCTTCACCATTTGCTGGATTGATTGCTTTTACTCCTTTTATCTCAACACCTGTTTTTTCTTTTTTTGTATTTGTTCTATCAACTTCTGATTTGTTTTTTACTTCGGCAATATATTTTTCTATTTCTGTTTTATTTGTGACACCAGAAGTAAAAGTGAGAATATTTTTTTCAATACACTCATGTTCTGGTGCAAGGACAATATATGTCGCACCAAAAAGAGTATCTGCTCGAGTAGTGAAAACCTTCAAAGAAGCTTCAAACTCTGAGCTATCAGCTTTTAGTTTGAATTCTATTTCGCTCCCTTCACTTCTTCCAATCCAATGCCTTTGTGCTTCTTTGACCCCGTTTGGCCACTTTGGAAGCTTGTCGAGATCAGCAAGCAATCTATCTGCATAATCCGTAATCTTAAGAACCCATTGTCGCATCGGTTTTTTCTCGACAATAGTTCCGCATCTCTCACAAGTTCCATCAGCTTCAACATCTTCGTTAGCGAGACCAGTCTGACAAGAAGGACACCAGTTGATCGGCTCATATGATTCATACGCCAAACCTTTCTTGAACATTTGTAAAAATATCCACTGTGTCCATTTATAAAATTCCGGATCAGTTGTATTTATTTCACGAGACCAATCGTAATCAAGTCCGATTATTGAAAGCTGTTCTTTGAATCGTGCGACATTTTTTTCAACAGCCACACTTGGATGAACTTTGTTTTTTATTGCAAAGTTTTCAGCTGGAAGACCAAAAGCATCCCACCCCATTGGATGAAGAACATCAAATCCTTGCATTCTCTTCATTCGACTATAAACATCAGTTGCAATGTATCCGCGCGGATGTCCGACGTGCAAACCCTCTCCAGATGGATAAGGGAACATATCGAGAATGAATTGCTTTGGCTTTCCTGAACCTGCTGTTTTATAAACAGAATCAGTCTCCCATTTATCCTGCCACTTACGTTCTATATTTTTGTGATCGTAATTTTCAGCCATTGTCTTAGGAGTATAACAAAAAGTCATCGAAAATTCGAGAGCTCATAAATTTATAAAACATTGAAAAATTATAAAAAAGTGTTATAAATACATTAATGAAAAATCCAAAAAGTAAAAAGACTCTAGCTGGAGGAGCTGACAAAGCTACCCGCTGGATTGGATCAATATCCTCACTTATCTTCCACACGATAGTTTTTGTGGGAGCTTTTTGCTTGCCACTTTTTGGTATTGCTTTTGAAACTGTTCTGCTTGTTCTCACGACAATCGTTTCCCTTGAGGCAATCTACTTGGCCATTTTCATCCAGATGAGTGTTAATAAAAACACAGCTGACATTGAGGAGATCCAAGAGGACGTTGAGGAGATCCAAGAGGACGTTGACGAGATCCAGGAAGATGTGGCTGAGATTGAAAAAGATGTGGATGAAATCCAAGAGGACGTTGAAGATATCCAAGAAGAAGCAAAGGTAGATGATGAAGCTGATAGAAAAACTGAAGTTATGGAGATAGAGGCGCTAAACAAGATTCAATCAATTCTAACTGAACTCAAGAAAGAAATAGAAAATAAGAAATAAAAAATCGGGCCTATGCCCGTTTTTTGTTGTATTTTTTAATAAAGATTTCTACCTCTGCCCAATCCGGTTCTTCAAAAAACTGAATCATTCTATCTCTCGACATACTGTGAATATTTTTTGAGAAAAACATTGTAAACAAAACAATGTCTGATTCAAGCCTGGCATTCTCAAGTAGCTCGATATTTTGTAAACCAATATTTAAAAACATATTAGAAATACTGATAACGGCATCACACCCAGAAACGTATTCGGGTACGGGTCCTTCTTTTGTAACACCAATAATAATATTTTTTGGGTTAATTTTTCTTACCTCTTCCAAAAGTGGCAATATGGGTAATTTTTTAAATCTAGAAAAACTAACTACTAAAATTATATTTTTATCTTTATCAAGTTTTGCAAAGATTTCTTCAATTCTTGCTCTACTAAAAAATTCAATCTCTTTATTTTTCCTAACTCTTGCGTAGTCCCGGCAAAGCAAGAAAATCTCTTCTTGTGAATCACCACAGAAAAACACCTGATCTATTCTCATTGTTAAACTATTTGAATAAAAGTATCACTATTGTAAAAATAAATCAAAGAAAATAAAGGTGAATTATAAGATTTTTGACAAAATCTAGAAATAGGTTATAGTAAAGAAAATTTAAAAAATGAATAATTCTTCTTTAAATTGCTGTTTTTTCGACGATATTGCCTGGGACTATAAAGACACCGAGGAAACCCTCTCAACGTCAGCAAGGCTACTAGTAAGCCAACATCTGAACCTTTCTGAGAATAAAGATAACTTTCTTGATGTCTGCTGTGGGCAAGGCTTAATCTCAAAAATTCTTCAGGAACATTCAGTAAAAAATATAAGTTGCGTAGATGGATCAAGGAATATGTTGGAATACTATACGGACAATCTTGGGACATTTGTACAAAAAGAAAATATTTATTTTCATGACTTTGATTTTGGACCATTCGAGCCTAAGAAAAAATTCGACAACATAATAATTAATGCCGGGATACAATACATCAGCAAGATTGATGACTTCATAGAAAATATGCACCGTCTTTCCGAAGAAAATGCCTTGCTTAGTTTTTCGTATAGAAACAACGACTGGAATGAAGACACGATTCAAGATGAGTATGGGGAATTTTGTTCCATGGGTTATTATGAAAAGTTCATAAAATTCTACTTTAGAGAAGAAAACATCTTTTTTAAGGAAGTGTTGTCTAAAAAATTTGAAATCTTAAATATTTCGAATTACCAACAAACTCCCAAGCACACAACAACAAGACTTTTAACTGCAAGAAAAAAATAACCCGCAAATGCGGGATTTTTTATTTTAAAATTAAGAAAGGTTTTTAAAACGAGGATCAAGTTCGTCTTTTAAGTCAAACTTATCTGCAATTTCGTCTAAAACATCACCTTCACTTTTCTCCTCTTGGAAAGAATTATAATTATCCAATATTTCTTCTCCGATTTGTATATCCCTTAACGCAACAGTAACCACCTCTTCCTCGTCATCTCTATATTCAGACAAAGCATTCGGATTATCTGAATGATTGAAATATTTTCCATTATCAGCAGAGAAAAGATACAGCTTGCTTTTCTTACTTCTCCATGAATATTTGTAGATATAAATTTGAAGCAAATCCGGGAAACTCAAAATTTGCTCACGTGTAAATTTCTGATCAAAACCTGGAGTAAATCTCCAAATCTCAGTTCCTTTGGGAATAAATTCACCTGCAAACAATCCTATTCCGTGAATTTCACTTTCTTTGATTTTAGTTTTTATAAGTTACATAATCGTTGGATCTCGGATTCAAAATCTTGCTAGATTCTAAATTCAATCACATCCCCGTCTTTCACAATGTATTCCTTCCCTTCAGTTCTAACTTTTCCTTTTGCGCGAGCTTCGGCGTAGCTTCCAGCCTCTAGAAGATCTTTCCAAAAAACAACTTCTGCTCGAATAAACTTATCTTTGAAATCAGTGTGAATTGCCATTCCTGCAACAGGAGCTGTGCTTCCCTTTTCTATTGTCCAAGCTCGGCTCTCGTCTTCTCCAGTTGTGAAATAAGTTTCAAGTCCAAGAAGTTTGTAACAAGAAGAGATGAGGTCATTTATTCCGTCCACCTCTCCTCCAAGCTCTCTTCGGAATGTTTCTCTTTCTTCTCCCTCAAAATCTTTCAATTCATCTTCAATCTTCGCATCAATAAAAACATACTGTGCACCGCTATCTTCTATGAATTGTTCAAGCTCGTGAAATTTTTCGTGTTCTTGTTCATTCCAGTTTTCTGTCCCAGCTCGGCGATTGAATCCATAAATTATTCGCTTCATTGTTAGAAGTGAGAATTGTTTTGCGAGCTTAGCTTCCTCTGGAGTAAGGGCCACTGTGTTGGCCATCTTCTCTGCATGAAGAGCTTGTTCAATCTTCTCTAATATAGAATCTTCAAACACGGCTTCTTTGTCTCCCTTCTTTGCTTCACGGGAAATATTTCCACGACGCTTTGCAACTGTTTCCAAATCAGCCAAAATTAATTCGTAATTTATAACTTTTATATCGCGAAGCGGATCAACAGAACCGTAAACGTGTGTTATTTCACTTCCTCCTCCAACTATTGGGAAAAGTCTGACCATCTCAAGGATTGCGTCAACTTCTCTGATGTGAGACAAGAACTGGTTTCCAAGTCCTTCACCTTTTGACGCACCCTCCACGAGTCCGGCAATATCAACGAACTCAATAACAGCTGGAACAGTTTTTGCTGATTTAGAAAATGAAGACAAGTTCCAAAGTCTTTCGTCAGGGACAGGAACAATTCCCACGGCCGGATCGATAGTACAAAAAGGATAATTCTCAGCCGGAACTCCTTTCTTTGTGAGCGCGTTGAAAAGCGTTGACTTTCCAACGTTAGGCAACCCAACGATTCCAACTTGTAGCTTCATATAAAAATTATTTAGAAGACATTAGTTTCTGGAGTTCTCCTTTGTGGAGTTCCATAACTTTCATCATAGCGTGCTGTTGTGACATTCCGCTTTTGACTCGAAGCTCTATTTCTTCTCCGATCTTCTTGAATAATTCAGGATTCTTGCCAATAACAGTCACGAGTTTCTCGCGAACATCTGGTGGCAAGTGTCCCAATTTATTGTCTATTAACTTTTTTATAAAAAATGATTTTACTCCTCCAAACATAACTGGATATTAGCAGAAAAAAACTGTTTTGGCGAGAGACACAAAAACCCCTCAGGTGGGGCTTATCTTATTTAAGTCTACTCTTGTATTCCATTTTTCTGTCACTTTGTCTCTCCTGTCATCCGACATAATTATCTGGCATTCAGGGCATTTCAAACTATATTGCGAATTTTTAATTATCTCTCCAAACCAAATAGGCTCTGTCCCACAAAAAGGGCATGGTAAAAGTGGTGTACTGTCTTTCATATTTAAATCAATTTGAGATAACTATACTTAAAAGAATCTACGAGTCAATAAATAAAAATATTCAAAGGGTTTATAATGAAATCATGACTAGAGAAGAAAGTCTCAAAAAACTCCACCAGAAGCACTCTAAAGATTGTAAGTGTAAACTGAAGAAAACGGCGATCCAACCCGTTTATGGAAATGGAAACCCAAATTCAGAAATAGTCTTCATTGGCGAAGCTCCAGGCAAAAAGGAAGACGAACAAGGCGCGCCTTTCATTGGCTCCGCTGGAAAGTTTCTTTCTGAGATGCTCGCCTCAATAAAAATGTCTCGAGAAGACATTTATATAACCAATATAGTTAAATACCGCCCGCCAGGTAACCGTGACCCATTACCAGAAGAAAAAGACGCCTGTCGAGAATGGCTTCACGAAGAACTAAATTTCATAAAACCAAAAATTATAATTTTCCTCGGACGTCACTCTATGAACGATTTTTTCCCTGAACTACAAATTGGATCGGCTCACGGAAAATTAATAAATAAAAAAATTAAAGGAATAAAAACAGAAAACTTTCTACCACTTTATCACCCCGCCGCCGCTCTCTATAACGGAGGCTTGCGTGAACAGCTACTGAAAGATTTTAAAAAGATACCAGCGATATTGAAAAAAATATAGCTTGGCTTTGGCGGGCAAGCCCGCCGTCCCCTTTATGTAACGAGAGACTCCAAGAACAGCTAATGAAGAATTTCAAAAATACTAGCTGTATTGAAAAAAAATTAGCACTGAATTTTTATAAAAAAATTAAAAAAGTCCTGTTAGTAATTTTACCACGATCGTGGTAAAATTACTAACAGTAGAAAAAACAAAAGAAGATAAAATACCACCTAAACTCCATTAAAAATATTTAGGAACTCTTCCCTTAATAAAAAATTATCTAGGCAAAACTAAAAAACTATTTTATTCTTCTATATTTCCAACCTTCAATAAAGACTCCGAATAGTTTCGCCGGCTTGAGCCAACCAGAAAAGAACATGAAGTCTATGAAGTGTCTGATTAAATAAGCAGGAAGTCCAAAAATTGCAAATTTTTTGTACGAAAGAACTCCCCAGTTAATCCCCACGGGAATCGCAAAGGCTGTTTTCTTCGGTTTATAAACTGAAACTTTTGCACCCTTGGAAAGTCGAGCTAAGTGAGACGCAATAAAAGCTCCGTCATAAATTGCCGTTTGAGCAAGTCCAGAGAAAGGCGTTCCGGCTCCGTCCCCTATTACAAAAACATCTTTCAACCCATCTGCTTCAAGAGACGAACCAACTTTCACCTTTCTATTTTCAATCACAATCCCTGGAATTTCATTATAGAGACGATTTATAGATGCACCTGCACACCAGATAACAGTCTTGGCTCGAAGTGACATGTCCTTCAGGAAAACCTCTTCAATTTCTTCACTAATCATTTCTCTATTCAAGAAGACATTGATTCCTAGGCGACGCAGTCTCTTCAAAACCTTGGCGGAGACTTTTTCAGGAAGAGCCTTCAAGAGTCTATTTCCACTTTCAATAAGATCGATTGTTATAAAAGACTCATGAATTCTATATTTGTCAGCAAGCTTCCTCATATGAGAGGCCAAGTCTCCAGCCACCTCTACTCCAGTCGGACCTCCACCAACAATTACAATATGAAAATGAGAAACTAATTCGTTCTTGGTTGGATGTTCATGTTCTTCAAAAAGCTCACTGATATGATTTTTTAATTTTGTCGCTTCTTTGACTGACTTAAATCCGAAGGCCAAATTTTCTATTCCCGGCAAATTAAAATAAGCCGTCTCACTTCCAAGAGCTAAAACCAGATAATCATATTTGTGTTTTTGGCCAGAAGTAGTTTCAACTTCTTTGGTTTCTGGGTTTATTTTTGAGATTTTTTCATTAATAAAATTTTCTTTTGGTATCAGGTCCTTGATTGGAATACAAACCTCAATCGGAGACGCGCCGGTAACGATACGATAGAGTGCGGGATAATATTCGAAATAAGATTTGTCAGAAAATAAAACAGGGTCAATCCCCTTTTCTTTTATTAGACTTTTCATTGTCTCTATTCCAGCAAATCCACCTCCGACAACAATTACTTTCTTTTTTTCCTTTAACATATAAGACATTCTACCAAAGTCTCTAAAATAAGGCTAAATTAGGGGCTGTAAGATTTTCCAATCTATTGCGTCTCTACATACAGATACCGAAACGAATTAATTAACCAAAAAAATCAGAAAGATATGAACACTGTACTTTTTTCCCAAATTTTCATGGCAGGAGCTTTTCTCCTTGCCGTTGGAGGATCAATTTATTTTTTAATTATTTTAAAACCTAAAAAAACAAATTAGACAAAACAAAAAATAGAACCCGCCTAAAAACGGGTTCTTCAGATTATCCCAAGCCAAATTAACACCCCTTTTGACACACTTTTTGCAAAGTTGCGTTATAATTAAAACTAGTGAAAGAAAGACGAAACCAATCCGTCACTATATATGAGTTCTGAAAATAAACAATCAAAAGAAGCAGAATTTTTAAAGCACTACGACCAATTCGCCGACGCTATTTTCCGCTATATTGCCATCCAGATCTCAGATCGGGAAAGAGCAAAGGAGTTAGCTCAAGATGTCTTTATGAAGGCCTGGGAATACATCACAGAAAACGGAGAGATCCGTCAAATGAAAGCATTCCTATTTCACCTTTCTAGAAACATCGTAATCGACGAATGGAGACGTAAATACAGAAGCAACCTATCAATCGAGGACCTAACCGACAAAGGAGTAGACTTCTGGAACGAAAACGAGCCTAGTGCAATAGAAACAATTTCCAATGAATCTGACCACAAAGAAATACTGGGTCTAGTTGGAAACCTGCCAGCAACATACAGAGAACCAATACTTCTCCGTTATGTTGAAGATTTGTCTATAAAAGAAATATCAAAGATTTTGAAGACTACTGAAAACTCTGTATCGGTGAGAATCCATAGAGGACTAGAGAGGATAAAGAAATCAATGGAAGATAAAGAAGTATGAATAAACTAGAAAAAGATTTAAACAAAATAAAAAATATTAAACTCCGAAGTGATGAGAAGGCTCTTATTCGTGCAAACATTTCTGACAAGATAAACGCAAGACCACAACTATCTCCTTACAAGTTTGATTTTTCTCCTTACGTTCTAATTTCAAACTGGAATAGATTTTCATTAATGAAAGTTGGTTCTTTTGCTGTTCTATTTATGTTCATCTTTGGAAGTTCTCTAACTTACGCCTCTGAACAATCTCTACCTGGAGAGACTCTATACTCTATAAAAGTGAATGTAAAAGAAGAGATTGAAATAAAACTAGCTGGAACATCTGAGAAGAAAGCTTCAGTTGAGAAATCTCATATCGAAAAGAGACTCGAAGAAATTTCTACTTTGAAAGAATCTGGAGACCTAACTGAGGAAAATAGCGCTATTGCAATAGAAGTATTCAAACAAAGAACAGAAGACCTTCATGATTCTATTGATACAATGCAAGAAGAAGGAAAATCTGAAGAAATTCTAGAAATAACTCAAGACCTAATTCCTGTTTTAACTGACTTCGTAGAAGAATCAACACCTGAAGAAACTCCTTCAGACTCTTCTGACATCAGTACTTCCACTGAGATTTCTTTGATGAAAGAAGTACCAGAAGAGCCTACTGAAAATACAGAGGAAACAAAAGAGAAGGAATTGGCATCAATATCACTTGATCTTGCTATCAATTCTTTCATCTCAATCGCAACTGAAGAAGTAGAGAAAATGATTGCTCAAGAAACAGAGATAATTGAAGAAGTTCGAGAGGAAAACGAACAAGAAAAACCTCAACTAGAAGAAGCAGAAGAAATTGAAGTTAAAACAGAAACAGAAGAAGTAATAACTCCTGAAATCTCAACTGGAACAACTGTAACAAGCACAATAGAAGTAACCAGTGAGACAGTAGGTCTAGTTGATTTCGGTGTTCTGTCTGGAAAAGTTCTTGAAAGCTGTGTAAGCCTAAATGCTGACTGCTCAGGAAAAGAATCTAGTACTGGAACAATTTTAATATATACAAAAAACAAAGAGACTCTAGTGAAGGCAATAAACATTGACTCATCTGGCCAATTTAAAACAAGACTAGCTCCTGGAAACTACGTTGTAGACATACGAAGAGTTGGAACAGAAAAAGTTATTGGTGTTCCAGAGGTAATAAATGTAGAAAAAGATAAAGACATTAATTTGGAAATAAGTGTCTTTGAAAAAGACATCACTTTTGGTCTTCCTCTAGGATTGTAAAATCATCTGGATTAAAATACTCCTCTTCATCATCTCTCGCATCTGGAGAGATGTTTTTGTTTTTACTTATATCGGACTTTTTAAAAATTTTATTTAGCAAGACTCCCCCACTTTCATAAAAATAAAACCCCGCACCAAAAAGAACAAAAATTATTCCCAGAATCAAAAGACCGCTATCTCTGCTTAACTCTCCAGATGAAATTGCACTGGCCACAAGAGGAATCGTTGAAGTGACATCTTCCTCCTGAGTCTTTTCTTTTAAACTAGATGATCCCGAATAATACGCTGTTTTTGAGCTAAAAATCGGTGTCAGTACTTCTGGATATTTATAAGACACAACTCCGTCTGGAGAGCGTATTTCGAGCCTTACAGGCACATAGGGGAACTTTGTTGTCTTGGGTGAGAGTGTTATCGCACTATTTGCCATTATGACGCTCCCTTGTGGGAAAAAGAAGGTAAAACCATCAGAAACAATACTCCATCCATCTATTTGCAGAGTATTACTACTTGCGTTACGAACAACGACAGCTCCATCTTTTGAAATACTTTCTATTTTTAAAGTTGGAGAAATAACATTTACAGTTATTGAATCTGTCGCATCTACCGTCACGCGCTGATTTCTTTTGTAGTAAGTTAAATTTATCTTATATGAACCAGGATATTCAAAAGTGTGATAAATTTTATCCGTTCCTTTAATGTTGAAAAAATTTCCGTCTCCCATATTCCACATGAAAGTTCCTGCATGAGTTACCATTCCCTCCTGGTTTGTCGTATAGGCTTGTATCTCTATCTCATCTCCCGTCATTATAATGTCGGGAACTAAAATCTGGGTGTTATAAGCAAGTAAGCCAAAATCTTCTAAAGAAGAATCTTCTGTCGTAGATGCATCTTCGTCTGAGGTATCAGATGTGGTGGTATTGTTGTCTCCACCACCCGAAGAAGAATTCTCCTCTCCTGGTGTAGGGTTACCTGAAACCCAATAGTTAGAAATTAGTTGCAGACTTTTCCCGTCACCGTTTGCTCCCATCGAACTAGAAAAGACAACAGAATCTACAGATGAATCACTATCATCAATTAAAGAAATGGATTCTTCCGTATTGTTCATTGCCATAACCGTATCGATTATGCTTTCACTTATATTATAAAAAGAATCGAATGTTGAAGCATTTGACGCTAGAATAAGAAAACCTCCCGAAGGAACAACCAATTCTCCGACAGAGCCATTT
>CAYZIU010000013.1:0-6350 GCA_964478575.1 uncultured Candidatus Saccharibacteria bacterium
TCCATTGCCTATGGCAGAGAAGGTTTGAATCGTGTTAAAGTGTTGTTAAGTTTATTTATGAAAATAACGAACCTTCAGTTCCTGGAGGAGAAATAGAACTAGCTGGAAATGTTTCAGCCGAAAAAACAATCTTTGATTCTATGATTGGCGGAGATGATGACGATGATGATTTGTATGAAGACGCCAGAGAGATAGTAATAGAAGCAAAAAAAGCTTCAACTTCTTTCCTCCAAAGAAAACTGAAAGTTGGTTATGCTAGAGCTGCCAGACTAATTGATATGTTGGAAGAAAGAGGTGTTGTAGGCCCAGGTGAGGGAGCAAAGCCAAGAGAAGTATTGGAAGCATTACCAACCAACTCTCCTCTACAAGAAGAAAAAGGCCTATGATTGAAGACAAGAAAAAACTAAAAAAAGTAGTAATATCTGGATTTATCCTTTTCGTTGTGGCTTTTGTTTATAGTCGAGCGCATGATGCAATAAGTGGAGCAAAGCTGGTTATAAAAGATATCGAAAAATATTCAGAAGTAACAGATCCTTTCGTTAATATTGAAGGATATATGAAAAGATCCACCGAAATAAAGGTAAATGGAACAATAGTTCCCACAGATCAGACTGGAAATTTCAACTACCCTCTCGCCCTTGGAACAGGCTATAATAGTATCGAGGTCAAAGGAACAGACTCTTTTGGTCGGACAAAAGTAGAAAATTTTAATATACAAGTTTTAAATAAAAATAATTAGTATGGCAACAAAGAAAAAAGAAAAGGAACCAAAAGGAACAGACGCATCGCTTTCAGATACACTTAAAGCAATTCAAACAAAATTCGGAGAAGGATCTATTATGATGCTTGGAGCTTCCCCGAAAGTTGGAGTTAATGTAATCCCAACTGGAAGCTTAGGACTTGATATGGCTCTCGGTGTTGGAGGAGTTCCAAGAGGAAGAATCCTAGAAATATTTGGACCAGAGTCTTCTGGAAAAACAACTCTCGCTCTACATATCGTTGCAGAGGCTCAAAAGACTGGTGGAATCTGTGCCTATATAGACGCCGAACACGCAATGGACCCAGATTACGCAGGAAAGCTTGGAGTAAAAATAAACGATCTTCTTATTTCTCAACCAGATACTGGAGAACAAGGACTAGAAATCTGTGAGTCTCTTGTTCGAAGTGGAAAGATTGATGTTATTGTTATCGACTCAGTTGCCGCTCTTACACCAAAAGATGAAATCGAAGGAGATATGGGAGCGCACCACGTTGGAAAACAAGCTCGTCTAATGTCTCAAGCACTCCGAAAACTTACAGCTATCGTTGCCAGAAGCAAAACTGTTGTTATATTCATCAACCAAATTAGAATGCAAATTGGAATAATGTTTGGTAACCCTGAAACTACTCCAGGAGGAAAGGCTCTAAAATTCTACACCTCTGTTCGACTTGATATCCGAAGAATCGCTCAAATTAAAAAGGGTGAGGAAATTGTCGGAAGCAGAACTCGAGTCAAAGTGGTAAAAAATAAAGTTGCGGCTCCATTCAAGCAAACAGAATTCGACATAATCTACGGTGAAGGAATATCAAAAGAGGGAGAGTTAATTGCTCTAGGAGAAAAACTTGGAATCGTATCTAAAAGTGGAGGATCTTCTTACTCTTATATGCCAAAAGACGGCGAAGAGATAAAGATGGGACGAGGGTACGATGCAACTAGAACATTTTTGAAAGAAAACAAGAAAGTCTCTGACAGCATCCTAAAAGAAGTCCGAAAAAGATTTGGAGAGATTCAAGTTTCAAGTGCCGGAGAATAATCTACCAAAATAAAAAACCGACCCTTATGGTTCGGCTTCAATAAAAACGCTATCTAATGGCGTTTTTATTTTTTCTTCTTTTTTAATGGGCATCATTAAAAACTTAAAAAACATCATTGCAACATGGCTTATAGCAAAAGAGATAAAAAATATCGATAACCAGAACCCCTCCCCCATGTCGTGTGGTGTTATTCCAGCAATTGCCTGATTCAACTCTACTAATGCCATCATATTAGATAGAAGTGCAAGAAAATAAAATGGTTTGAAAAGTATTTCGCGAGGTAAAAATAATCTTTCAAATATTTCAACAAAAGACTTCTTGTCTCTAGTGTGAGCAAGTAGAAATCCGACAGTGACAAAATTAAAGGTAAAAGTCAGGGCAAAATATACCACCGAGGTTGTCTCTACTACAAACATTTGAGCTGTACTGAAGAAAAGATACCCTTGAAATGCCAAGAAGCAAATACCACCAACAAGGGCAGCTCCGATAATAAAATTATCTAGACCGATATTCTTATTAAACTTTTTCATAAGAACAAATTTTGGATAACTATACACCCTATTTTTCTTTTTGTAAAAAGCTTGAAAAAAGTGTCAAAATGACTATACTAGAAGCAATTGCCCGGCCTTGAGAAGCCTCGGCGGAGCATGGGGGTTTCCCCTATTTTTTATTTGCTAATCAGACCTATATTTATGTCAATGCTAGAATACAACGACCCCAGTAGTAGAGCAAAGCTCACTACGGGGCAAGATGTGGTGACAAAGATATAGATTTATTAAATAACCTTAAAACAAACTTTTATGTCAATGCTAGAATACAACGAAATTCGGGAAGGAAAAGTAATAATCCACGAAGGTGAACCTTGGGTTGTTATTTCTTCTCATGTTTTCCGAAAACAACAACGAAAGCCAGTTAACGCAACAAAGTTAAAAAACCTTCTATCTGGAAGAATGGTAGAAATGAGCTTCCAAGCAACAGACAAAGTTGACCAAGCTGATCTAGAGAAAAGAACTGTAAAGTACCTGTACTCTGCAAAAGGAGAATGTTGGTTTTCTGAAATAAAAGATTCTTCAACAAGATTCTCAATGAAAAATGAAACAATCGGAGACAAAATAAAGTTTATGAAAGAGAATTCCGAAGTAGACTTCGTAACTTTTGAAAACGACGATGGAGAAGAAGTTATTGTCAGCGTTGATATTCCTGTGAAAGTTGATCTTAAAGTTGTTGAAGCTCCACCAAGCGTCAAAGGAAACACAGCTCAGGGAGGAAACAAGCAGGTGAAGCTTGAAACTGGAGCAATGGTAAACGTTCCTCTCTTCATTCAAGAAGGAGAAGTAATCCGAGTGAATACAGAAACTGGAGAATATTACGAAAGAGTTCAGAAGTAAATCAGAGAAACAAAAAACCCCGGCGCCTTGCCGGGGTTTGGTTTATACAACCAATTTATTTTCAATTTTTAGATCCTGGTCTTCTGCTAACTGCCTGAAGATTTCTGATTTTTCATACAACTCAGCAAAGGTTCTACCCTCCGCGTCTATTTGTGTACCAAAAATCTCATTCTTTGGATCGTTCTTGCTTCGGAGGACAATTATCCTATCACAGTTTTTTAGAGTACTAAGTCTGTGAGCAATAATTAGAGCGCTCTGGTTGCCAGACAAAATTAAATCAAGTCCAGCCTGAAAAGCTTTTTCTGTCGTTGAATCAAGACTAGAACTAGCCTCGTCAACAACCAAAAAATTTGGCTTACTCATAATTGCAGATCCTGCAGCGAGACGCTGATTTTGACCTCCAGACAATTCGATTCCGTCATAACCAACCTTCGTTTCTAACCCGTCTATTCCATCAGCAAAATCAATCTGGAGCATATCAACTGTCTTTTTCAACTCTTCTTCTGCAACTGGATCTCCCCCACTTAGTGAATAAAGTAAATTGTACTTTATCGTTCCATCAAATATTTCTGGTCTTTGAGGAATATGTCCAATAACTTCCATCCAAGAATTTCTTTTTACTTCCGTAAGTGGAATCCCGTTAACCAGAATTTGTCCTTCTGTTGGATCCATATAACGAAGTAAAAGTTTTGCAATGGTTGATTTCCCAGAACCAGAAGCTCCGACAAGTCCAATTTTTTCTCCAACTCCAAGTTTGAAACTAATGTTTTTTATTGCATCATTTGTTTCTCTCACTACTCCCTCAAAATTCTTTTTCTTATAAGAGTGAGATACATTTCTGAACTCAATCTGAACAGGTTCTTTTTTGAGAGTAATTGACCCTGGAGCATCCGACATATCTGGGCTCATTGTTAGAGCTTCCATCATATGTTTGATTGCTGGCATGTTCCAATTTATTTGATGCTCGATAGATCCGAGTCTCCAGAGATTGTCTCTCACTCTCATAGTCCAGATAAATAACGGATATAACATTCCAAAGCTCATCCCCTCGTACATAACTAAGTAGAGCCCATAACCAAAAATACAAACCGCTCCAAAAATATTCATAATGTCACGGAAGGTTACATGCCTTAGAAACCAAAACCAGAAAATTCTATCTCTACTCATTACCTCGTCAAAGGTTTTTTGCATATAATCTAGTTCCCTTTCTTCACTCCCAACCGTTTTTACTTTTATTACTTTCTCCCATCTCTCATGTCTATAACGATTTAGTCTTCTGAAACCTCTTTCAATTGGTTCACATTTTTCTAGAACCTGACGATTCAAGTAAAGTGTCCAAAGTAAGTGAAGGCTTGCGACAATAATCATTCCAATTCCAGCCACTGGCCAGAAAAACAACAAAAAGATAAGCGAAGCAAACAGTGTAAAGGTTGCCGGGATTCCATCAAACAAAAGCATATTTTGCAGATTAATCACTCGCGCCCTCCCTTTCTCCAGATTTGCAGAATTTAAAATTGACTTCTCATTAATGTGCTGTCCTGGGCTTTTCTCAAAGAAAAGCTCTGTTATCCTCTGATCTAGTGTTCCCTGATTTAATCCCAGTTGCCACTCTCTGGCTTTAGACTGAAGAAAATTAAAGAACTTTTCGATGATCGAGAAGATTAAAAACCAAAAAAGAAAAATCCAAACTTCTTTTTGATTTAAGCTTACGGAGCTTTCAAATGAATCAAAAATCTTTGCCACAAAAACCGGAGTAATTGATGCAATAATAGTAGCCAAAATTAGAAACAGACACATTTTTCTAGCCCATTTACGGCTATCTTTTCCAATAAGGTCTCTCCAGACCCATGTGAAAACCCGTGAAGTTTCTCCAAAAGAGAAATACTCTTGCCAATTTTTTGGAGGTTGGCGCTCCTGTTTTGTCTCCTTTTCCATATTTTTTATTTTTAAATGAACAAATTAATTTAAAACATCCTACTGGTTTCCCGGTAGGATGTTTTAAACATTCAAGAATTAACTTAAGTCCTTATAACATCCAGCCGGGCTGGGCTGGGAATTTTAGAGTATTGAATACGACAGAATACACAAATGTCTTTGCGTCGCATAGAATATCCCCTCGCTTGTTTGAGTGGGAATTTTCTCGGTTATTGTTTTGTGTTTTTATCATAGTCATGATGACTCAATACTATCATACTTATAAATAAAGTCAAATACCCTAAAAAATAAAAAAACCGGATCATTTTCCGGAGTTTTCTTTGTATTCATTTACCATTTTCTCTAATCCTCTAATCAAATCATCTTCGTCCATATCTAAAGTATGGCACAACTTAAGAAGTGAAAAGAGAGCTGACACTATTTTATCACTCATTTCTGTAAAACTAAGGATGCCTCCATGCTCTGCGTGTTCGACAATTTTTTGCATCTGTCCTGTAGAAGATGAAAGATGTCGGAGGCTGTGACCAACAATAAAGTTGAGTCTGTTTGAAGTGAGACTCAGCTCTTTTAGTGCTGGATACTCATCTCCAGTAAGAGGGGTTGCATCATTAACTAACTGGATTAAATACTCTAGATTTTTTACCATAGAACAAAATTTTTCTTAATTTATCATATAAGACATAGAAATCAAAACACCCATCAAATCGGTGGGTGTTTTGTAAACAACATTATTATCTTGCGATATAAGGCAGTAATGCCATAAATCTTGCTCGTCCCACAGTAATCCGATCGGATACTACGGGACTTCGCTTAAATTATCTTACTTTTCCTTATTAATTGCCGATAGTAATTATCGAGCTATATATGGCAAAAGTGCCATGAACCTCGCTCGCTTTACAGCTAGGGCTAGATTTCGTTGATTTTTTGCAGTAAGTCCTGTCTTCCCTCTTGGCATTATTTTACCACTTGGGTTCAAGAACTTTTTCAAAATATCAACATCTTTATAGTCTATATACTTTATGTTGTTTGAAGAGAAAAAATCCTGCTTCATAATAATTAGATTAAATTGTTAAATTTTGATTAAAATGGAATATCTTCCAAGTTTGCCTCATCATCCGGATAGTCGATTGTTTCGATTCCTCCTCCGTCATCTTGAGAGCTTTCAGGTTTTCCAGAATCTTTATCTGGTGCGCGATAGACATTTGTTGCAGGCCCTGCTTTTGGACCGAATTG
>CAYZIU010000013.1:6360-12883 GCA_964478575.1 uncultured Candidatus Saccharibacteria bacterium
AACTATTTCTGTTCGATAATTCTTCTTTCCATCCGCGCCATCCCAACTTCTTGTCTGGAGACGACCTTCAATGAAAACTGAACCACCTTTCTTTAGATATTGAGCAGCAAGTTCTGCTGTTCTATTAAAGAGAACGATGTTGTGAAAATCTGCCTGCTCTTGCTTCTTTCCATCCTTGTCTTTCCAGACACGGTTTGTGGCAAGCGACATAGAACAAACTTTTGAACCAGAAGGAAGTGCCTTCAATTCTGGATCACGAGTTACATTTCCGAAAACAAAAACTTTGTTTAAATACATCCCGTATGAAATAGGAAATGTTCACATTTCCGTATTTAATTATCTTTGTAATTTCGACATTATCGATATCTAATTTATATGATCCTGTACTTTAATCATACCAAACATTTCATACGGGATACATATATTTATTTAATTGTTAACTACTAATTAACCGCGGAACGCTTAATTATGCTTTAACTTCTGTTGTCTCATCTCCAACAAGCGCTTCAATTTGCTTGTCTATCTCTTCTTGAGATAATTGTGGAACTTCTTTGTCTTTCGCTACACCTTCTGGTCTCTTCCCTCTTGGAGAAAACTTCTTTCCAGCAACAGTATTTTCTTTCACTGTCTTAACCAAAAGATATCTTATTATTTGTACATCAGCTGTGACAAATTCATCAATGTCAGAAACCATTTCTGGGTTCATTTCGAATTTTAACCATCCAAAGAAAGATCTATCAAATCTCTCTTTTTTATTTTCGATGTCCTTGATAACTGTGTATTCAAGGCGACACTCTGTTGGAAATTCTTCTTGAATGAAGACTCCTCCTTTTTCTGAAATCTTGTCTTTTAGTGCTGTTACAACACTTCCGAGTTCTACCTCACCAATTGTAGGCACAACATGATATCCAAGTTCGTAAACTTGTATCTTTTCTTCTTTTTCCATTTATTTTTTAAAATTTTGACTAAAATCCCGCTTCGGACCAAGGCGGTCTGGTTTCAGGACCAGACCGAACGGGACTCGAATAATCTAACAGAATTAGCCTTTTATGTCAAAAAACCTCTTAGCGTTTTCAACCAGAGTAGTCCGCACAATTTCCTCGTCCAAGACCTTTATCCGAGCAATTGCCTTATAAACCTCCTCTACCATCCACGGCTCGCAAACTTTCCCTCTATGAGGCGCTGGAGGGGCATAAGGGGCATCTGTTTCGGCCATTATAGACTCTAGGGGCAAGAATCTGATCACCTCGTCATAGTCGCCTGAGAAGGTTATTGGCCCATCAAAGCTCATCGTGTGCCCAGCCTCTAAAGCCCTTTTGGCCGTATCTACACTGCCGACGAAAAAGTGAAAATTGGCCTTTACGCCAGAGCCTTCCAAAATATTCAAAACTTCTTCATACGCGTCCTGACTTCCCTTACTTGGACGAGAATGGATCATGAGTGGCTTCCCTATTTTCAAAGCAAGCTCAATGTGTTTTTTAAAAATTTCTTTCTGTCTAATTTTTGACTCCTCGGTCTCATTCCGAAAATAATCGAGTCCACACTCACCTATTGCAATTACCTTTTTATTTTTTGATAATTCTTCCAATTCTTCACTCCAGTCTTCTTCGTGATTCGGATGTATTCCAGCCGTTGCATATAAAAAGTCATTTTCATCCGCAAGACGAACAGCTTCCCGTGAAGTTTCAAGTCCCGTCCCAACTGTAATAGTTGAAACACCTTTTTCTTTCATTCTCTCCATTACTTCATTTTGTATTTCAAGAAGTGGCGAGAGATTTAAGTGGGAATGTATGTCGATATATTTCATAATGGTTTATAGATTTTAGTTTATAGGTTTTATAAAAAAAGACAAATAAAAATGACCTTCCGAATTGGAAGGCCGGCATGGCTGGCTCCGGGCAATGGTTTGCTGTTACCTTTCGACAACAGCGGTGCAATGCCGACCAAAATTGTTACTCGAAGGTTAATTTGTAATTAACAGACGCGCAAAATCCCGGTGAGTACATGTTGATACGCGCTCATTGCTGAGCGGTATCTCTCTCAATTGCGTGGACAATCAAGGTTTGGTTTGCCACTTGGTAGCTCTTGTACCCGGAGCCAAAAAAGAACAGCTTTGTGACCACCACATATTTACATGCATAAAACAAAAAAGCAAGGCCTACCAAATGCCTTGCGCTTTAAAATACTTTTCATTTTTTATTTTCTCCTTCAGGTTTTTGTAACCTTCCTGAATTTTCTTGTAATTCTTTAAAGAAAAACCTTCAGGGATTTTACAAAAACCATTCCAACCATGGATCTTGTTCCTCAGCTCATTTTTATCAATCAAATCCATGTTAATACTTCTCTCAACAAAAAGCATTCCCTTCATCTTCATTTGAGTTTTTCTTGTTGGAAGAATTGTTGGTCCATAAACACTGTTTCGAACCATTACATTAAAAATTTTAAAAGTTTTTTGAACTTTCAGATTAATGTATCTGGTTTTCTTAACCGAAATTGTAAACCCAGCCTCACGAATGATATCCAGAAATCTCTTCCTTTTCCTTCTTCCTATTGGCTCAGTTGAAGTGATAATTATGTCGTCCCCAAGGCGACAAAATGTACAGCCGTAATGACTAGCCAAAACATGGAGCAAGCTATCAATCATGCAACTCGCATAAAAATTGAAAAGTAGTGGTGAGGTTGAATAACCTCTTGCAAGTCCTCCATATTTTCCTTGGCAGAACTTTTCTAAAATCTTTTTCCAAGAACTTGATGAAATTTCTTCCTCAAACACAAGAGACAGCAGATCTGCTAAATTTTCAATATTAACAGACTCATAGGCGTCCTTGATGTCAGTAATATACCAGTATGTCGGGAAAAAACCCGTGTCTTTTCTTTTGTGAAAGAGTAAGGCCTGATTAACCGGTTCACTTGTCCCGCTAACCCACGCAAAGGCAAAAGGAAAATTTTCTTTTGCTTCAATGTTTTTTGAATAAAGAAGTTCTAAGATCTTTGAATGCATCTCTCTCATAGCCTTATTGGGTTTATGAGTAACCTTCACTCCCTTAACTTTACTCTTCCCTACATTTATAACGACATTGGCTTCAACAAAACAATTTGGTATTTCTTCTTCTATGAACTTTAAAAGGTCATTTCGTTCCATAAAAACAAATTTTTCTAACTCTACTATTTTAATATGAGGGCGTCAAACGCAATCTAAGAAACAAAAAAACCCATCTCTGGGTATTATTTTTCTTCTACTGCGTAATTCCAATGAATATATTGCCATGGATCATCTCCTTTTTCTCTCTGCAAATCCAGATATATTTCTTCATGGGCACAAAAAGAAATAAGACACGGCTTTCCTCTCTTTCCTATAAAAAGGCTTTTCTTATCTAACGACACAACAAAAGTTCTGTTTAACATTTGTTGTCTGTACTGAACAGCCAGTCCAATTAAATAATTCGTGGGGGTTGGAATTACTCCCTCTTTCTCAAAAAACTTTAATATTTCATCAGTCTCTCCATCATAAGGAGCTTTAATCAGTTTGATTTTTCTCTCACCTTCCAAGGGCTTTAACGGGCAATGTTCTGGTGTTATCCAAGGATTAACCCATTCAAAATAATTCTTAATACCTTTAACAGTATTAACTGGTTTTACAATAAAAGTGTCCTGTGATTGCATTGTGCTAAATTTTCAAGAATATAACACTAAATATTTTTTAAGTCAAAAAATTAGTCTATCCTTAAAAACAGGGGAGTTTCTGGTTTTTTGTTTAATTTTATTTGAGATTTCAAATACTTATTCGTCTCAGGCATAATTGGATTTAACATCCGAGTGATTGTATAGAGTTCGAGTACTAGCTCGCTGATTATCTCCTTCCCTTTTTCAAGATCAACTTTTACCACCTTGAATGGTTCTTCTTTTTGAATTTTTTCATCCAATAATTGGATTTTAGTCCAAACAAAATCACAAGCTTTTTGAATATCGTATTTTTCTAAATGATTAAAAAATTCTTGTGGTATAGAGTTCTCAGATATTTCTGGAACATTTTCCAAATACTTTTCCGAAAGGGTAAGTATTCTTGAAGTTAAATTTCCAAGCCCATTGGCAAGTCCTGCATTGTAATATTCTTTTATTGTTTCTTTTGTGACATCAGAGTCTTCAAAAGAATTAACGTGTCGAAGTAGATAGTATCTAAGAACATCACTAGCGAGTCCCCCTGCAACAGATTTGTATTCCTCGATAATTTCAGACGGTGACAGAACGTTGCCCAAGGACTTGGACATTTTTTGCCCTCCAGAATTTATAAAGCCGTTTATAACAATATGATCTGTCGTTGGAAGATCTGCCGCGAGCAACATTCCCTGCCACATAACAGACTGCTGACGAATATTATCCTTTCCACAATATTGAATTTTTGTTCCTTCTTCCCAAAACTTTTTGTATTCTCCATTTTTGTCTTCAGGCCAACCGAGTGTTGAAATATAGTTCGTTAATTCATCAAACCAAACATACATCACGTGATCCTCATCTCCCGGCACCGGAACTCCCCAAGACATCTTTGATTTCAATCTTGATATAGAAAAATCCTGAAGTCCACGAGAAAGGAGGGCTTTCATTTCATTAAAACGAAAATCTGGAATAACAAAATCCTTTTTTTCTTCAAATAATTTTTCTAAGAGAGGCGCAATCTTCGACAGTAAGAAGAAGTAATTCTCCTCATCAATTAATTCAAGATCTCTGTCTGGATGAACTGGACATCTACCTTCCACTAGCTCAGAATCTGTCTTTTCCAATTCACAACCAACACAATACTTTGCTTGGTATGTTTTTTTATAAATATATACATTTTCTTTGCATCTTTTCCAGAGTTCTTGTGCGGCGCTTTCGTGATGAGAGTCTGTTGTTCGAATGAAATGAACACCGTTACTTATTCCAAGAAGTGGAGCAAGCTCTTTAAACTTCTCTGCATATTCATCAACATATTTCTTTACATCTTTACCCTCAGATTGAGCTTTATCAAAAAGCTTCTGACCATGTTCGTCAGTTCCAGTATTAAAAAATACATCGTCTCCGATCAGCGAGTGATATCTAGCAATCGCATCTGCCCTTATTATTTCCATTGCAAAACCTATGTGAGGCTCTGCATTAACATACGGAAGAGTTGTAGTTATGTAAAATGGTTTAGACATTATCTCTCTCAGATTCTTTCTTCTTTTCAATGTCACCGAAATATTCCATCAAGAATACGGCGACTGGGATCGCAATAATTAATCCCCAGAAACCAGCCAGCTTTGCTCCGACAAGAAGAGATAGAATTGCCACGAGTGGTGGAACTCCTGTTGCTCGTCTTACGATGAGTGGACCGATAAGATAATTTTCTAATTGTTGCAATATAATGAAAAACGCTCCAGTAACAAGCATCAATGTAAGACCACCATCAAAGAAAGAAAGTGTTACTGCTGGAATTATCGCGAGAATTAATCCGTAAGGGACAAGCTCAGAAACGGCTGCCACAAGAGCTAAAATGAAAGCGTAGTCTACTCCGATTATCAAAAGACCGATGAAAGTTAAAACTCCGATTATAAGACCCAGAACCATCTGACCCTGAACCCAAAGAGAAATTTTTCTTTCAACTCTGTTCCAAAGATCAACAACATATGCTTCTTTTTTTATTGGAGTAACAATCTTCAAAAACTTCTCAATTCCCCTCTCTTCAACAGAAAGATAGAAAGATATTATAAAAATAAGAATTAAGTTAACAACTCCTCCGAAGATAAAGCTAACTGCACCAAAGAATGTTCCAGAAACTCCATCAAGGAATCCTTTTGCTCCTGCAACTAACTCCGCAACTGGCGCTCCACCACTTACTTCGTTGATTGCATCTTTAGCATCTCCAACAGAGTTAATCGATTGGATTATATTACTATCAGGAAAAAAGTCAGAAACTGATTTTATAAGAGAAGATACTTCTCCAGATAGAACCGGAACGAATGCATAGAAGAGTCCAGCTAGCACTGCAACTCCACAAACATAAACCAAAACAACGGCAGCTGTTCGTGGGATTTTCCATCTCGTTAACCTATTGGAAGCCGATTCTACGAAAGAAGCGATGACGATAGCAGTAAGGAAAATCAATACAACATCCCAAAGGAAAATGAATAGATATATCATTATCCCGAAAAAGAAGAAATTGAATATAGTAGATCGCGAAAGAGTGATATTTATCTTATCTTGCATATTCAAATATTAGCACAATTTAGTTATTGAGACGAAGGCCCTTTTTCAACTTCACTTCATCGTGTCCTGGACCAACAACGGCCAGGTTTAGCCCCTGTTCCCTGAATATTAGCTTGGCAACGTCTTGAACATCTTTGGCTGACACTTTTCTTATCTTCTTCTCAATCTCTTCTGGGGTTAATATCTTCTCTCGAAGAACCTCTGCTCCACCGAAGTGCATAGCCGCATCGTCACTAGACTCAACAGACATGCCCAGTGTTCCCACTGCATATTCTTTTGCCTTGTCTAATTCTTTTTTATC
>CAYZIU010000014.1:0-10939 GCA_964478575.1 uncultured Candidatus Saccharibacteria bacterium
AAAGAGTTTTTTCAACCCGGGGATATTTCAGAAAAATTGGAAAATTTCACATCAAAACACACAGAAGAATTCAAAGAAGAACCGGAAAACAAAAAAAGTGAACCAGGTGGCAATAATGATTTACCTTTTTAAAATAAAGTGGAAAGCAAAAGCTTTCCTTTTTTTATTTCTTCTTTCTAGTTTTTAAAACCTTTTTCAAATACTGTCCCGTGAAGCTTCCAGCGACATTCGCAACTTGTTCTGGTGTTCCCTTTGCCACGATTTTTCCTCCTTTGTCTCCCCCTTCCGGACCGAAATCTATAACCCAATCGGCACATTTTATAAGATCCATTGAGTGTTCAATCACAACGACAGTATTTCCTTTTGCAACAAGACGATTCAAAACTCCAATCAAATTCTTCACATCATCATAATGAAGTCCAACTGTTGGCTCATCCAAAAGATAAATTGTTTTCTCTAAGTAAGGACGATAAAGCTCAGAAGCAATCTTAACTCTCTGTGCTTCTCCACCGGAAAGTGTTGTTGCGCTTTGTCCAAGTTTTACATACTGCAGACCCACATCTACAAGAGTTTGAAGTCTGTCTGAAATTGCTGGGATATCTTTGAAAAACTCTAAGCCTTCTTCAACTGTCATTTCAAGAACTTCAAAAATATTTTTTCCATTTCCTTTTCCTGCTCCGCGGAACTTTACAGAAAGAGTGTCTTTGTCGAACCTCTTTCCCCCACAAACATCACATGTAACATAAACAGTTGGCAAAAAGTGCATCTCAACAGCCACTTCTCCATTTCCTTCACAAGCTTCACATCTTCCACCTTTTACATTGAAAGAAAATCTATTCGCTTTCCAACCACGAAGTTTTGCTTCTTCTGTCAGAGCAAACAAATCTCGAATATGCGTAAATGTTCCAGTGTATGTTGCAATGTTACTTCTCGGAGTTCGCCCAATTGGAGACTGGTCAATCATTATCGCTCTTTGAATATATTCACTACCGAGAAACTGCGCCGCGTGGTGAGTTTTTGCGCTTCGGTATTTTCTTTCATACTTTGTCTGAAGATTTCTGTGCAGAATGTCATAAAGGAATGTACTCTTTCCACTTCCTGAAACTCCAGTGATTGCCACCATTCTTCCAAGAGGAATTTCGATATTTTGATTTTTTATATTATGAAGATTTGCTCCAACGATTTTGATTGTTCCTTTTTCCGCCTCTCTTCTTTTTTCTGGAATTTCTATTTCTTCTTCACCACGGAGATACATAAGAGTTCGAGACTTCCCACCTTCACTTGGAGAAAGTTTCTTTGCAGACAATAAATCTTCAAGCCATCCTTCAGCCACAACATTTCCTCCATGGATTCCAGCCCCCGGACCAATGTCAACAATATAATCAGAAGCATAGATTGTATCTTCGTCGTGCTCTACTACAATGATAGTGTTTCCAAGATCGCGAAGGTTCTCAAGTGTCTTAATTAATCTTTCGTTATCGCGTTGGTGAAGTCCAATAGTTGGTTCATCCAGAACATACATCGCCCCAACCAGACGGCTACCTAGCTGGCTGGCCAGACGGATTCTCTGTGCCTCTCCTCCAGATAGAGTATTAGCTGTTCGAGATAGCGCCAAGTATTCAAGTCCGACATCAAGCATAAAAGTAAGTCGATCTGATATTTCACGAATCACCGCTTTTGAAATTTCTTTTTCTTTTGCAGAAAGTTTCAGTCCACCAAAAAATTCAAATGCGTCTTCGATTGTGAGGTTTCCAAGGTCGACAATGTTCATCTTGTTTTTTGCATCCATCAAGAAAACATTAAGCCCTTCCGGTCGAAGTCTCTTTCCTCCACAAGTCTCACATTCTTCTTCTCCCATAAAATATTTTGTTCCGAGACCATTACAAGTAGGACAAGCTCCATATGGAGAGTTGAAAGAAAAGAGTCGTGGTTCAATTTCTGGGAAAGAAAATCCGTCGTTTGGACAAGAGAACTTGGCAGACATTAGAAACTCTTCTTCTCCTAGCTTAATCACAACTACACCTTCACTTTCGAGAAGGGCTCGTTCAACTGATTCCGAAAGTCTCATCTCAGCGTCTTTCGGAGAGTCTTTAAACTCGTGAACGGCAATCTCGTCAACCAACACTTCAATTGTGTGTTTTACATTTTTTGATAATTCAACTCTTTCGCGAAGTGAATAATATTTTCCATTTATTCTAACGCGGGAAAAACCTTTTCCAAGTAGATCGTAAAGAAGTTGATAATATTCCCCTTTTCTTCCTCGAACAAGTGGAGAAAAAATTTCTAGTTTGCTGTCATTCCAAGCAACACCCATAACCTCTTTCGTTGGTTTGCTAGTTAGAGATTTTACTTTTCCAAGAACGAAACTATTTATTTCTTCATTAGAAAGCTTTTTTATTTCTTCTCCACAGAGAGGACAGTGCGGTCGCCCGATTCTGGCATACAAAACACGCAGATAGTCATATATTTCTGTGATAGTTGCAACAGTAGAACGCGGGTTGTTTGAACGAGATTTTTGGTCGATGGAAATTGCCGGAGAGAGTCCAGAGATCTCATCAACATCGGGCTTACTCATCTGACGGAGAAATTGTCTGGCATATGAAGAAAGACTCTCGACATATCGGCGTTGTCCTTCAGCAAAAATAGTATCAAAAGCCAAAGAGCTCTTCCCGCTCCCTGAAAGACCAGTGATAGCAATCATTCTGTTGCGAGGCATTTCGACACTGATGTTTTTAAGATTGTGTGTTCGAGCGCCTTTTATTATTATTTTGTCTTCTTTTGAATCTTTTTTCATAGGATATATGTAAACAAGTTTGAGCCCCTAGGAAACTCCTGGGGGCTATATACAAGCAGATTTAGTATATGTGATTTTTGACATAAATCAAACCTCGGTATAGATTTAACCAAAATGTTTTTTTAATGGATAAATGGTTAATAGCACTCGGTGTCGCATTCGGGGTTATAAACTTCTGGATGCAGGCGTCCTATACATTCCGAAACAGAGGAAAGAAATTAGGAAAAGTTCTGGCAATGCCATTATTTCTCAAGTTGAACCTGCTTTCCGTTTTTGGGGTCATGAAATCGTTTGAAGGAGAGTCTGGAGAAGCAACCTTTACGGGATTATTCTTTTCTGCAATATTCTGCATAACAACCGGAGTTGCGGGATATTATAATTCTATAAAATATTTAGAAGGTTACCGTGGGGGGAAATTGAGTAAAGTTCTTTTTTACACAATGATAATAATAATCTTCCTTGCCGGAACGATTCCAGTCCACCAAGAGATATATAAATCTTTAACAATCGGATTTTTTGCAGGAGGAACAGTGTTTTTACTTATTGGTTTTTCCTATAATAAGTTTAGTCTCCGCGATATTTGGAGAGCAATAAAGAACTTGGGTGTGATAATAATGCGCGCCTTCAAAAAAAATACACGGCCTTAGGGTCGTTTTTTTATTTTTAGAGGAGTATAATTATTTCATATGAAAAAAATACTGTTTGCATTTTTATTATTAGTGTTGCCAGTTGTCTCTTTTGCTCATGTTGGCTATGTTGTAGATCAGAAAAGTTTTGATGAAGCAAAAGGAACAGATTTCCAATTCCTAGCGTCCGCCATGGAAGATCCTATGAATGTTGAATTAATATTAATTACAATCTTAGCAGTGTTGGTTGTTTATTATTTAGGACACAAAAACTTTTTCCTAAAAAAAGAATTGAACCATATAAAAAAATATGCCTCTTCATATGAGGATCTAGTCCCTTGGATTCTAAGACTCTCTCTTGGAATAGCCCTAATTGGGGCAAGTTCTGCTAATATGCTTGTTTCTCCCCTTTTATCGACCAATGGAACAATCGCCCTAATAGAGCTGATCTTGGGCTTTTTAATGCTTTTTGGGGCCTTTATAGAGGTTACAGCCTTAATTACCGTGCTTCTGTTTATCGTGGGAATCTTCGCTGAGCCATACCTGTTTGGAAACCTTGAATTCTTCGGAGCGGCACTAGCCTTAATGCTTATTGGAAACCCTCGTCCAGGCTTTGATCATATTGTCGGAATAAAAATGGTTGTTTCTGAAAAGTTAAGAAAACTTTATATTCCGATTCTAAGAATTTCAATCGGTTTAGCTCTTACTTTTCTTGCCGTTTATGAAAAAATATTGAACCCTCACGCTTCAGAATTAGTCGTTCAAAAATATAACCTAACATCAGCAATAGCGGTTTCTCCAGAAATGTGGGTCTTCTCAGTTGGAATAATAGAGTTAGTTGTTGGTCTATTCCTTCTTATTGGTTTCAAAACAAGACTTACTTCAGCTATAGCCTTTGCAGTTCTTGTTGTGACATTCTTTTATTTCAAAGAAGACATTTTCTCTCATGTGACACTATTCGGATCTCTTTCAGTCCTATTCATAACCGGAGGAGGAATCTGGAGTATTGATAGATATTTAGAAAAGAAGGTTGTAAATATAAAAAATTAATACAGCTCTAAATAAAAAAACCGACAAATTTATGTCGGTTTTTTTATTCCTGTTTCAAATATCTCTCCGCTAGAACTTTTATTTCGTCTCGCAAAATTGCAGCCGTCTCAAAGTCCAAACTCTTCACAGCCTCTCTCATCTGAGCATCTTTCAATTTTATAAGCTTATCAATTGGAGAACGCTTTCCCCCCTTTCCTTTCTTTTTAAGACTTTCCATATCTTCAAGGACCTTCAAGTCAATTTCTAATTCAGAAGAAACCGCCAAGTCATGAACATTTTCCATTTCTTCTGTGATGTCTTGAATTTTCTTCTGAATAGTTTTCGGAGTAATATTATTTTTCTTGTTGTAATCTAACTGGATTTTTCTTCGTCTTTCTGTCTCTCCTATCGCTCTCTCCATTGAGCCAGTTATGTGATCAGCGTAAAGGATAACTCTTCCATTTATATTTCTCGCCGCTCTTCCGATAGTTTGAATCAATGCAACTTCACTTCGCAGGAATCCTTCTTTGTCAGCATCTAATATCCCAATCAAAGAAACCTCTGGAAGATCTAACCCTTCTCTGAGCAAGTTAACTCCAACCAAACAATCAAACTCACCTTTTCTTAGTCTTGTCAGAATTCTTATTCGATCTAGTGTCTGGACATCGCTATGCAGATATTCACTTTTGATTCCTTTGTCTTTCAAATAAGCAGAGAGCTCCTCTGCCATTTTCTTGGTCAAAGTCGTAGCCAGAACTCTTCCTCCTTTTTTAATTTCGTTTACTGCTTCATCGATAAAATCTTGAACTTGCCCGCCGTATTTCGCTTTTTCCAAAATTGGGCGAATCAAAACAACTGGATCAATAAGTCCAGTAGGACGAATAATCTGCTCAACTACTTGTGCAGAATTTTCTTTTTCGAAAACAGCCGGAGTCGCTGAAGTGAATATCACCTGGCCAACTCGTTCTTTAAATTCTTCAAATCGAAGAGGGCGATTATCTTTTGCACTTGGCAGACGGAAACCGAATTCTACAAGATTATTTTTTCTACTCGCATCTCCTCCGTACATTCCACCAATCTGAGGAATAGTCACATGAGACTCATCGATGATAGTCAGAAATTCTGGGGACCCGTCTTTGGCGTGAGGGAAATATGACAGAAGCGTATCTGGCGGTTCACCTGCAGTTTTTCCAGACAAATGTCTAGAGTAGTTTTCTATTCCAGAACAATAACCAACCTCACGAATCATCGCTAGATCATAAGTAGTTCTTCTCTTTATTCTCTCTGCCTCAAGAAGCTTTCCTTCTTTCTCAAACTTCTTCAGCTGTTGCTTTAATTCTTCTTTTATTAGTTTAACAGCTCGATCTTTCGACTCCCCAGGAGTTATGAAATGTTTTGCTGGAAAAAAGAAAATATTTTTCTCTTCACTTATTATTTTTGAAGAAACTGGATCAACTTTTCTGATACTCTCTACAACTCCTCCTGTTATCACAATCGAAAACATGAAGCTCTCAGAGATTGGCATAATCTCCACCTTGTTTCCAATTGATCTGAACTGCCCAGGTGAAAGGTCAGCGTTTGTTCTTTCAAAATAAATCTTTATCAACTTCTGCATCAACACAGTTCTCTCTACCTTTTCACCAACGGAAATTTTCAAATTTACTTTTTCGTATTCATCTGGATTTCCAAGTCCGTAAATACAAGAAACTGAAGCCACAATGATTACATCCTTGCGAGTAAGAAGAGATTGAGTTGTTGCGTGCCGAAGTCGATCTATTTCTTTATTTATTTGAGCATCTTTTTCAATGTAAGTGTCGCTGGTTGGAAGATAGGCTTCTGGTTGGTAGAAGTCATAATAAGAAACGAAGTAGTGCACAGCATGATCTGGAAAGAACTCCTTGAACTCACTAGCAAGTTGGGCAGCGAGAGTTTTATTATGAGCAATGACCAGAGTTGGCTTGTTGTGCTCGGCTATAACATTGGCCACAGTAAAGGTCTTCCCTGTTCCGGTAGCACCAAGAAGGGTCTGAAACCTATGACCCTTATCTAGCCCTTTTACAAGTTCTTTTATTGCCTTCGGCTGGTCTCCTGCAGGCTTGAAGTGTCCTTTGATTTTGAATATTTTAGCCATTTTATAAAGGAACTTTAACAGAATAAAGACAAATAAAAAAGCCCGCGTGATATGCGGGGATTGTTTAGCAAATCAGATAAAAAGCTTATTCGATGATATTTAATTCCTTCAAAGCATTCTCAAAAAAGTTTTTCTTATCTATTAAGCTACTAAATCTTCCTAGACCCAAAAGACATTTCCAGAAAAAATAAGATTCGAAATTAGGATTTCTTCTATCTGGAAAATTTTCCAGAGCAGAAACGGCTCCTGGATAGGGGGAGTGATTCAACAAATAAAAATATTCAAGCATCTTCTCAGTGCTTAAAGAAATAGTACTCCCGGCTTTCTCAGAATCCCCCAAAGAAGAGTACATTTTAAAGAGGTTGAAAAAATTAAGTATTTCTTCTTTTAATTTCAACATGTACTTCCTGTCTGGCTCAAATTCATTAAAATCTTCCAAAACTTTTTCTTGAAATTCTTGAAAAATTTTCCCTCCTTTCAAAGCTTCCGCTTTTAAAAAAGCATACCCAGCTTCCCAGTCATTGTCTAAACGTTGATCATACCAAGGAAGATTTCTTCCTTTGATTTTTAAAATAAAATCATTAGAACTTATCTTCAGATCGGTTGGGTCTTCTCCAGCTGGGCAAACGAAGAAAATATTTATAATCTTCGGTTTATCTTTATGAATTTCAATCAGCTTGGGAGAAACCCAAATAGATGAAACTTCCGCCCTATCAAGTATCGGACCAATGCCGGCCTGCAATATAACTTCAATAACTTTTTGAAGGTGACTTCTTTTGTCGGGTATTTTTATCCCTTGAGTATTAGTTGCACTAGTATTCATTTGTGAAAAGTTTTCTAAACTTTAGCACAAACATCTCAAATTTCAATTTTTTGAAAAATCCCGCTTGAAGTCAGAAATAAATTGCTCCAAATTATCATTCAAGATAGCCTCTCGTGCTTCCTCTACCAAACGAATAGTAAAGCGAAGATTGTGTAGGCTGGCCAGCGTGGAGGCGAGAATTTCTTTTGATCTAAAGAGATGCGCCAAGTATGCACGAGTAAAATTCTTACAAACATAACAATCGCAAGTCTCATCTACCCTGTCGTGACTTTCTTTGTATTCGGCATTTAAAATATTTATCTCACCTCTCCTTGTATAGAGTCTTCCGTTCCGCGCTTTGCGTGTCGGAGAGACACAATCGAAAGTATCACACCCAACCAAAATCGCATCTAGAACATCGAGAGGTTCACCAATACCAAGTAAGTGCCTTGGTTTTTCTTCTGGTAAAATCTTATTCACCCAACCCACCGCACTCCCTATATCTTCCTTGTCAAAACTTCCGCCAATTCCATATCCATCAAAGTTCATCTCTCCAAGAGTTTTCGCAGACTCTTCTCGAAGGTCTTGATGTCGGCCACCTTGTACAACAGCAAAAAGAAATCTTGGATATTCTTTTGGAACACCTGGAGAATCTTTTCTTAATTCATTAACGCGATTAAGTGAGCGAAGCGCCCAACGATGAGTTCTATCCATTGCACTTTTTTGATAATCATAATCAGCCGCTGGACTAGTGCATTCATCAAACGCAAAAAACATATCTGCTCCCAGATTCCACTGAATGTCCATTGAAATTTCTGGCGTAAATCGGTGAGCACTTCCGTCTTTGTATGATTTGAAATTTACTCCCTCTTCATCAATTTTTGCGAGCGGTGCCTCCCTTTCAGTTTCTGGATCAGTATTTGATTCGTCTTCAATTTTGGCAATCTTGGAAATCTTCTGTCCAAAAGCAACCCCAAGAGAGAAAGCCTGAAACCCTCCAGAATCAGTGAAAGTCGGACCAGAATATCCCATAAACTCACCGAGTCCCCCAAAGTCTCTGACAATCTTGTCGCCTGGTTCAAGATATAAGTGATATGTATTAGCCAAGACCGCTTGAGCCGAAAGGTCTTCTTTTATTTCTTTTGGAGTAAGACTCTTAACTGTTGCTTTTGTTCCAACTGGAATAAAAGCGGGGGTCAAAATATCCCCGTGTGCAGTCGAGATTTTTCCCGCACGAGAAAGTCCAGGACCCTTCTTTTCTATTTTAAAAAAATCACTATTCATAAAAATTATTTTTTTATCGTAACAAAACGCAAGGATTCTATATTAACAATTGGTTTAGCATAAATTATTTGAGTTGGGTCTCTAGGGTCAAAAGAGATGTGAACAACTTCAGCCACAGGATATAACTCATCGCTTGCTTTAAATATTTTCATTCCTGGATATGCCGTAACAGATCTTGGTACTTCAATAAAAAATCCATTATTTCCTCTTCCTTCAAGGTTAACTGGAGTTCCATCTTCAAGCTTAGCTTCAAAATTTGAAGACGGAGAAGTATATAAAATTACTTCAGAAATACTCTTATCTACAAAAGAAACTTTTCCAACTGGAGAAAATCCACCAAAAACTTCTTCTCCCACAAAAACTCCGTCCTCTTCTCCAACGCTGATTATTATTGTTCCAAACGGACTAGCAGAACTTCTACTTAGAACTTCTGCCGAAATACCAGGGACTGAATTACCTTCATAATTTTCAACATCAAGCTCTTCTTCAAGAGCTGCAACTTTTGATTTCAATAATTCATTTTCAGATTTTAATTCTTTATTCTCGTCAAAAATAGATTTTTTAGAATTGAAAAAAATTACAATGTTTTCAAAGCTTCCTCGAATTCCCTGACCCATAGAGGAAAATAACGGGATTGAACGAAAGAAAGGAATTCGTAGAGAAGACAAGATCAGGAGTAGTATAAAAAAAAGAACAACCTTGTAGAAGATTGAATTCTTGTCTCTCTTTTTTCCAAAACTAATAATTGTCCTTGCCATCTTCAAAAATTAAAACCTCCTTGTAATACTCAACATCATCCAAAATTATTCCTGTTCCCCGAGCCACAGCAGTAAGAGGGTCTTCGGCAACAAAAACCGGAACCTGAATTATCTCAGACAAAAGAGAATCTATTCCTCTTAAAAGTGCTCCTCCTCCAACCAACACGATTCCCCTCTTCATAACATCAGAAAGAATTTCCGGTGGAGTTGTTTCAATCACTTCTTTTATTCCATCAATCAAGTTTCCAATAGACGGAGCGATTGCTTCTTTTATATCAGCATCTGTAATCAGGACCTCACGAGGAAGTCCGCTAATCAAGTCTCTTCCTCTGACTGGCAATTCTGAAGATTCATTTTCTGTTACAGTTGCGAGAGCAAGTTTTACCGCTTCGGCTGTTTTTTCTCCAATCAAAAGTTTGAACTCTTCTTTCAAATAAGAAATAATATCTGAATTAAGTTTGTCTCCAGCAATTTTCAGACTCTTTGAACGAACAATTCCTCCGAGTGAAATAACCGCAATGTCAGTTGTTCCTCCTCCAATATCAATCACCATTGATCCAACTGGATCTTTTATTGGCATTCTAATTCCAATAGCGGAAGCCATCGGTTCTTCAACAATATAAACCTCTCTTGCCCCGGCACTTCTGGCTGCGTCATAAACCGCACGGGTTTCAACGTTTGTAATTCCAGTCGGAACTCCCACCACAACTCTAGGACGAAGGAGTTTCTTTGAAATTTTTTCTGTTTTGTTGATTAGATAAGTCAGCATTTCTTCTGTGACTTCAAAATCAGAAATAACTCCATCAACAATTGGTCTAACCGCTTTTATGTGCCCTGGAGTTCTTCCGAGCATATCTCGTGCCTCAGTTCCCACCGCAACGATCTGATCTGTCTTGGTGTTAACCGCAACCACAGAAGGTTCGTTAATCACGATTCCGTGGCCTTTCAAATAAACCAGCGTGTTAGCGGTTCCAAGGTCAATACCTATATCGTTTGAAAATTTGTTGATTAATTTTTTGAACATAAAGATTAGTAAGCTTTCGCAAAGATTACCCTGCCTTCTGAAGGATTCCCGGTTTTTATACAAGCACCAGACTCTGTTTCTCTTTCGAAAGATATACACCTAATAGTAGCCCCAGTTTCATCTTTTATTTTTTTCTCTGTTTCTGCTTCTCCATCCCAATGAGCTAAAACAAAATTATCCGCTTCAATTTCTTTTACAAAATCATCCCAAGAGTCCACAACTTTTGTTTTTTGTTTTTGGAATTCTAGTGCTCGATTAAAAAGATTTATTTGAATTGTTTCTAGCGTGCCGTTTATATCCTCAACAAACTTATCAATATTTTCAATAGAAAATATTTTTTTCTCTCCAGAAATTCTATCTACCACAACGCATTCCATTTTTTCTAAATCTCTAGGTCCAATTTCAATTCTAAGAGGTACGCCTTTTCTTTCCCATTCATAAAACTTTTCACCAGGTCTTAAATCTCTTGAGTCTATCTTAGTTAAAATTAT
>CAYZIU010000015.1:0-10907 GCA_964478575.1 uncultured Candidatus Saccharibacteria bacterium
AATATTCAAAGTTCAACACACGCTCCTTACTGGATTTCGTGAATATCTAAACACACAGGGCTTCACAGAATTCCAAGCACCAAAGATAGTAGGGGACGACGCAGAAGGAGGAGCTGGTATATTCAAGATTGAATATCTTTATGATCAGCCTGCATACTTGGCGACTTCACCTCAGTTGTATAAACAAATGATGGTTGGAGTATACGAAAGAGTTTACGCCGCAGGCCCTCAATTCCGTGCAGAAAAACACGCAACTTCTCGTCACTTGAATGAGATATCAATGCTTGATATCGAAATGGGATTCATCAAGGACCACACTGATGTTATGGAGATGATAACAAATACATTGCGATATATGACAAAAGAAGTAACAGAAAAGAATGTGAAAGAATTGGAAGTCTTCGGCATTGAAGCCCCTCTTGCTCCAGAAAAGTTTCCAGTTATGAAGCTTCGTGAAGTTCAAGAACTTATCAAAAAGGAAACTGGCGTAGACAAAACAACAGAACCAGATCTTGATCCAGAAGACGAGAGATGGCTTTGCGAGTATTCAAAGAATAATCTCGGAAGTGATTTCATCTTTGTCACACACTATCCTGTTTCAAAAAGACCATTTTATACAATGGAAGACATGGAAGATCCGGGAATGACAAAAAGCTTCGACCTTCTTTTCCGTGGAGTTGAAATAATCTCAGGAAGTCAGAGAGTTCATGACTATGACATGTTGATTGAAAAGATAAAATCAAAAGGACTTGATCCAGCAAAGTTCGAATTCTATCTTATGGCCTTCAAATACGGACTTCCACCTCACGGAGGAATCGGAATGGGACTTGAGAGACTAACTCAAAAGTTCCTCGGTATAGAGAATGTTAAAGAGGCGACTCTTTTCCCAAGAGACATAAACCGAATAGACCAGAGACTTTCTAAATAAAAATTATGCACTTTCCTGTAGAATTATTAATATTTCTAGTTGGGATTATTGGTGCGTTTATTAGTGGTATTGCCGCAGGCTCAGGAATAATAGTTATTTCCGCCCTTTTGTTTTTTGGAATTCCACCGCATATTGCACTCGGAACATCAAACTTTGGAGACGTTGGTTCGAAACTAGGAAATATTTTAAGGTTTTCTAGATCAAAAAACATGGGAGTTCTAAGACGAGACGTTATCATTCTTACTCTTATCTGCGTCCCGGCAACAATAATCGGAAGTTTGATAGTTGTATCTATAAATGAAGATGTTTTATCAAAATTAATCGGGATTATACTTCTAATTATTTTTCCTCTTTTGTTTATAAACAGAAATCTTGGAATCGAGGAAAACCGCGCGGTTGGTAAAAAGAGAATCATTTCTCATATAGCATATTTCTTCGCAAGTGCGTGGTCAGGATTCTTTAGTCCCGGAGCTGGATTTTTGGAAACTTTTATAAGAATTCGCGGTTACGGATACACAATTCTTCAAGGAAAGGCCGTTACTAGAATACCCTTAGTGCTTTCTGGAATTGGATCTGTTTTGGTCTTTGCTTTTTCAGATTTAATTAACTACAGATATGCAGTTACATTATTTTTGGGAATGATAATAGGTGGATATATTGGAACAGCTTTTGCAATTAAAAAAGGGGACAGGTGGCTCAAACCGCTTCTTGGTTTGATCATACTGGGTACTGCGCTTAAAATGATTTTTTAACTCACAAAAATCAGGAGCTTTACAACCAAATCAAAACCCGGGCAAAAGCTCGGGTTTTGATTTTTAAGACAAACGTGTTATTTTGATAAAAATTGATCTTATGAAAGAGCATACCACCTTAGATACGGTTCTATTTCTTACGAACATGCTGCCGAGTTTTTTAGTTATTTTTGTTTTCTTGTTTTTCCACAAAAATAATCTTGGAACAGTAAAATCATTTAAAATATTTTTTTATATCGTTTTATTTTTAGCAATGGTATCGACTATAAGCTGTATTTGGCTTATTGTTATAAAATCAGAGAGAGCAAATCCTCCTTTTTTAGAAATCGTCCTCTTGTTCTATGCATATGTCATACACAAAGAGGTTAATCGTAGGAAAAATGGCAAACCACCGCTTCTATTTTAGGGCGGGTTTTTTATTTTACAAAAACAAGAGAAAGGTGTATTCTCTTATGAAATTGTTAACTATGATAAAAATATGCTTGAAAATTCAAGGTCTTAATCCTGGCGAGCTGGAAGAGATTCACGCCCTTGCAGAAAAACATGGATTTCAGTCTCCTGTAAGTACTGTGTTCCAGAAAGAATTCGAAGATTTTTTCAAAGGAATACACCACATTGTATTCAGTGAAGATAGAACCGTTGGCTTCGTTAAGGGGCCAGATGATATACCAATTTCGCTTGAAGAAGCGGCAAGATTTATAAAATCTTTTGGCAAAGTGCCCGCCTAACTGGCGGATTTTTTATTTCTTGAAAGTCTTAGAAACAGTGATATACTAACAACCATAATGAATATTATCTTTAAATCCCTAAAACTTCTTTTTATTGCGATTTTCCTTATTTTGGCAACATTTGCCGTGGTTATTTTGCTTTGGAACGCAAAGATAAGGGGCAGTAAAGAGGTTGGCTCTTGTTTTGTTAATGTTTATGGTCAAACATACAGGAATATGGGTTCTGCCCATTGGGATGGAGAGAGTGGCGGTTCTAAATATAAAAGAATTGGAAGAGAAGATTGTGAGAATCTATGAAAGACGAACTAGATAAAAAAGAAGAAGAAATTACAGAAAATGAGCCTCCGGTAGAAGAAGAGGATGATATTGTTGAATTCGTTTATAACGCCGACGGAGAGGAAGACTTGAAAGCAACGCTCAAGAAAACTCGCAAAGATCTGAAAGAGGTTCAAAAAGAAAAACAAGAATATCTAACTAACTGGCAAAGAGAGCGAGCGGATTTTCAAAATTACAAAAAGGACGAAGACTCTCGTATAACTAGAGCAAAGAATTTAACAAAAGAAATGTTTGTTGAAGAACTTCTTCCGGTTCTTGATGCGTATGATATGGCTTTTGCAAACCGCGAAGCTTGGGAGAAAGTAGAGAAGAATTGGAGAATGGGAGTTGAATATATCCACCAACAGCTTATAAAAGTTTTGGCTGATCACGGAGTTGCTGAAATCTCACCAAAGATAGGGGAGGAGGTAGATCCAAACATTCATGAAGCACTTGATACAGTAGAGAATTCTGATGAATCAATGAGTGGAAAGATTGCTGAGGTAACACAGAAAGGATACAAATCTCAAGATAGAATAATCAGACCAGCGAGAGTGAAGGTATACAAATAAAAAAACCGCTCTAGGCGGCTATAAGGTTTTTTTCAAAAACTGAAATGATATTTTTGATTTCAGAAATTATATTCTCATTATATTTTTTTAGATTAACAAACTTCCTATCATTTGGAACGATATAAGCCCCTTTCGTTAATGGGTAATATACGAGTTGAAAAACATGACTAACTATTTCCACGTCTGCATCATTTTCAATATCCAAAAGAATTTTTTCCGCTGGAATTTTTATTTGATCTTCCAAAATTCTGGTTACGCTTTCAGAGCTTCTTTCATTAGAGTTTTCGCTTGCAAACATTCCGAAAAATTGTTCATCAAAACGACTTAATTCAACTTTTCCTTTTTGGTCAAGATTTACACCAAAGATTATTAAAGAAGAATTAGACTTATATGCATAAAGAGTGGCTTGCACCACCTTGTTTTCGTTAAGAAGTTTTTCCCAAAGGGAAATGACCTCTTTGTGCCAAGGTTGAAAATTTATTTTCATAAAACAGTTTTTTCTCAGAATATCAGAAAAATCTGTTTTGTCAAATTACTTATTAAAATTTTTGAAGAAGAATTTTTCAGTCTCAGGGTCTAGTGTTTCAGTGGTTAGAATCATCAACTCACTTGTTAGTCCGAGATCGTTTTTTATATTTGTGAAAAGGTATTCAAACGGATAAGGAGATATCCAAGCGGAATTTTTCAAACAAACAAACCCAGCCTTTTTCAGGAGATATCTGAGACTCTCGCGTTCAGCCTTTCGGCTCTCTGGAAGATCAAGGAGAACTATTCGCCATTTGCCGTCCCACCTGAGGTCTAGGACCGAGCTGTCAGCTTTCAGCTTGAAGCTATTAGCTTTAACCCGGCCGGACTTTGTAAGGCGGGCGAAGTCATTCTGGCCAGAAGAGATACTTTCCACCAAACCAGCCTCCGAAAGACCCTTTATAGCCCTCGAAATGGCGTATTTCTGAGGGTTTTTTGAGCTTTTGCTACCCAAGTCACTCTTGGCCTTTTCTATCAATTCTGGCAGGGAAATAGCCGTTTTTTCGGATAGAATACGGAGTATTTTTTTGGAGAAGTCTGGCTTGCTTGACATGTTTTTATAATATCAAGTATACTTTGTTTATACAAGTATTTCGTGGTCGCGAATTATAGGTTAAACAAAAAATAGATGTCAAAAATTATAAAATAATTATGGGAAAAGATTACTATGATATTTTGGGTATTTCAAAAAATGCCACACGAGAAGAAATAAAAAAGGCGTATTATATTTTGGCTCATCAATATCATCCAGATAAAAATAATGGTAATGAAAAAAGATTTAAAGAGGTAAATGAGGCATATAGAATTCTATATAATGATATAAGTAAATCTGAATACGATAATAACTGGAAAAAAGAACACTCAAATAGTTCAAAGGATTCTATAAATAATAACGCTGACTCTACTGTTAACAAGATAAATAAAACTTATAAATTTTTAGATCCAAAGGCTTGGCTAAAAAATATAGTTATTGCGATTGTGACTATAACAATTATATATATGCTTTCAAATAATAAGGATAATGATTCTCTAAACATATATGAAGCAAATAATAACAACAATGTAAGTAGCGAGGCTAATTGGACTGACATACAACTTGGGATGGATTTGGTTAACAATGGGAATATTAGCTTTAGTAATTCCATAATTAATTACGGATCACAACTAAGTGATAGCAAGTGGGGTACTTTTAATTACAGTAAAACACAAGGTAATTTTGTCGACGTTAATCTAAAAATGAATAATGAAGGACTAAATTCAGATTTGGTGTTTATCAAAAACTTTAAATTAACTGATCAAGAGGGACGTAATTATTTTCCTGTCAGTACAATAAATTGTAATGGATTATTTGGAAGCTCATATTCTGAGAATTTAATTTCCTTAAAGCCAGATATTTCTTGCGATTTCCATCTTCTATTTGAAGTGTCCCAAAACTCAGAAAGTTTCTACTTAAATTTTCAAATCAATCAATAAATTAAAAGTTAATTATAAAAATATATGTCAAAAATAATAGGAATCGACTTAGGAACTACAAACTCAGCTGTTGCCATCATCGAAGGTGGACAGCCGAAAATAATTGAAAATATTGAAGGAGCTAGAACAACTCCATCTATTGTTGCAATCTCAAAGACTGGCGAGAGACTGGTTGGTCTTCTTGCAAAGCGACAAGCGGTAACAAACCCACAAAACACAGTTTACGGAATCAAAAGATTCATGGGGCACCGTTTTGATGACAAAGAACTAGATAGCGACAAGAGCACTGCATCATTCAAGATTGGAAAAGGATCTGACGATGGTGTGACCGTAAAAATGGGAGACAAGGATTACAGACCGGAAGAAGTTTCTGCAATGATCCTCGCAAAGATAAAAGCTGATGTTGAAGCAAAACTCGGAGAGAAAGTAACTGAAGCTGTTATTACAGTTCCTGCATACTTCAACGATGCCCAAAGAAAAGCAACAAAAGACGCTGGAGCAATTGCAGGACTAGATGTTAAGAGAATTATCAACGAACCGACAGCTGCCGCTCTCGCATACGGACTAAACAGCAAGAAGAATGAAAAGATTGTTGTGTTCGACTTCGGAGGAGGGACATTCGACGTTTCAGTTCTTGAAGTTGGAGATGATGTTATCGAAGTGAAATCAACTGATGGAGATCACCACCTCGGAGGACGAGATATTGATAAGAAAATAATTTCTTGGATTGCTGGTGAATTCAAAAAAGAATCTGGAATTGATGTAACAAAGGATCCTCTTGCTCTTCAGAGACTTGATGAGGCAGCTGAAAAGGCAAAGATTGAACTATCAACGACAGCTGAAACAGAAATAAATATTCCTTTCATAACATCTGACGCAGATGGACCAAAGCACTTGCTACTCAAAATGTCACGAGCGCAACTGGAAGAGATCGCAAATCCTTTCATTGAGAAATCAATCGAAATCACAAAACGCGCGATGGAAGCTTCACCTTTCAAAATCACAGATATCAATGAAGTGATTCTAGTTGGAGGACAGACAAGAATGCCGAAGATGATTGCCGAAGTAGAAAAATTCTTTGGAAAAGAAGCCAACAGAACTATCAACCCAGATGAAGTTGTGGCTCTCGGGGCTGCGACACAAGGGGGAGTTCTAAAAGGAGAAGTTAGAGATGTTCTACTTCTAGATGTTATCCCACTTTCTCTTGGGCTTGAGACTCTTGGAGGAGTTTCAACCAAGCTAGTTGAGAGAAACACAACAATCCCAGCTTCAAAATCTCAAGTTTTCTCAACTGCCGCTGACAATCAAACTTCTGTGGAAATTCACGTAACTCAAGGAGACCGACCAATGGCAAGCGACAACAAAAGTCTTGGACGATTTATCCTCGACGGAATTCCACCAGCACCACGAGGAATTCCTCAAGTTGAAGTTACATTCGACGTGGATGCAAACGGAATCTTGAATGTTAAAGCAAAAGACAAATCTTCTGGAAAAGAACAATCAGTTAGAATCGAAGCTTCTTCAGGACTTACTGATGCTGATATAAAAAAGATGCAAGACGATGCAGAGAAGAACGCCGAAGAAGATGCGAAGAAAAAAGATCTTGCTGACGCGCGAAACACTGCAGATATGACAATCTTCACAGCTGAGAAAGCAATCAAAGACAATGCTGACAAAATTCCGGAAGAAGTGAAGAAAGAAGTTGAAGAAAAAATCACATCTCTAAAAGAAACAAAAGACAAAGAAACAGATAAGAGCGTTATTGAATCAAAGACAGCTGAACTATCCGTTGCAATGCAAAAGATAGGGGAAGCTATGGCTAAAGCCGGCGGAGGATCGGAAGCTAATGCTGACACAGAGGCACCGAAAGAAGGAGACGCTCCAAAACCAGAAGGTGAAGGGGAAGTCCACGACGCTGAGGCAGAGAAAGCTTAAATAAAAAGATTTATAGAAAAGAGCCCGGGAAGGGTTCTTTTCTATTGAGTAGCTTGTTTAGTGCTATAATGAATTAATGGAAAATCTCAATAAAAACTCAATAATCTCTTTCGGTGTAATAATAGGAATCGCTTTAATTATGGCTTCTATTGTTGTCTCTGTAACTTTTTATAAAATAAGAGCTCTGGATAACACTCTTTCTGTAACTGGAAGCGCAAAAACAGAAGTTGTCTCTGATACTGTAAAGTGGTCTTCTCAAATAACAAGACCTGTTAGAATTTCAGAACTACAAAATGGATATTCTCAAATCGCTTCCGACCTGACAAAGGTAAAAAAGTTCTTAATTGATTCTGGAATTCCAGAAGAAGCGATCACAGTATCCACTGTTTCTTTCTATGAGAATTACGGCTATCAACAAAATCAAAGATATGTAGATAAAGAATTCATTCTTTCTCAAAACATAACAGTTAATTCAAGTGATATAGATAAAATAACAAACATCTCAAAGGATATTAATGCAGTTGTTTCTCAAGGTGTCATATTCCAGACAAATTCTTTGGAATATTATATTTCGAGTTTGCCAGAACTGAGAGTTTCTCTTCTTGGAGAAGCCGTGAAAGATGCAGAGTCTAGGGCAAATAGTTTGGCTGAAGCCTCAGGGAAGCGCGTAGGGAAGCTGAAGAGCGCTTCATCTGGAGTTGTGCAAGTATTGTCTACAAACTCAACAGACATATCAGATTATGGATCATATGATACTTCTCAGATAAACAAACAGGTTATGGTAACAGTTAAAGCAAGTTTTACTTTAAAATAATCTAATGATTTATAAGTTAATTTGAAAATCGTATGAAATACATCTTATTCTTAATTTTAACATTCTTACTTGTATCATATTTTTTGCCAATTATTCCTATTAAAAAAACGGTGTTGACTGGAATTATGTGTACGATGCCTCCATGTCCAGAAGCACAAACAACGTATAAAGATTTTGTTACATTAATGCAATTTGCTAAACATGAATATTAATTTATTTTTAATTATATGAGATATATTGTGTATATGATTTTAATATATGTCATTATCTCTTGGTTTTTACCTATTATGCCCACGTGGAAAAAACTCTACGATCACAATTGGAATTGCGGTGTATCTGGTGAATGCGGTGATTCTGAGCCATGGAAAGAGGCTGGAACCCTTGTAACACTTAAAGAAATTATCTACAGCTACTATCCTGAAGCAAGATATTGAGCCCGCCAAAAGGCGGGTTTTTTGTTTAATAAATTTTTCAAATAATACTTGACAATTTATATTTTAAGAGTATATTGAAGAAAAAATGCACTTATGAAAAGTTTGATTATTGAGAATATTTTCTTCATTAACCTATTGATGATTACTTTTATTCCATTAATTTTCATCTCTTTTTTGATTGGAATAAGGAAGGCAACGGCGACACTTGGAAGTTTCAACTCTTTTTTTAAAGAAGACAAAATATATATTTTACGAGGCGAGATTGGTAATAATGAAACAGAAAAAATATACATTTTCCAAAAAGTAAAAAAGAAGAGACGCGGAGTAATCTATAGTAGAAAGTACTACTTAAAGAAAAACGTAGGCATAAAAATTGAGGGTCTAAAGGCGGGGGTTATTTTAGAAGTTGAGAACATTGAAAGAACTTCAGTTTCAAAATATCCTTTATCTATCACATTTTCTATATTTAAAGTGGAGACACCCAGGAATGTACCTAGGGTAAATTTGAATATCTGATGCCCCACCACGAGGTGGGTTTTTGTTTACCTCTATATCAATTATTTAGTGCTTGGTGTTGGAATTTTGACAAAATATAGAGAAACTGTATAAATAAGAAAAAATTAACAAATGATAATAGGAACCTTAGAGGCTTTCATAACAGAAAGCAGATTTGATGTCGCAACGATTTTGCCAAATTTCCTTTCAGACAAAATGCAGGTATCGAATGATTGGCATGAAATGCTCCTTTGTCAGGGATTGGGTGAAAATAGAATCGTTATAGACCTTCTTCAAATTTCAGATGGTGAGAAAAGCTTCACCTTTACCAAAGGCGAAATAATAATGATGAGCCTTGGTATCGATGTATCTAAGGAAGTAGAAGGAATCGCCCTCCTTACAATTTCTTGGCCGAACGACTTCGATGAAATCGAGAAGAGAACTTTTCTGGAAATCAACTCAGCCAAATCAGGGATTTGGAGAGGAAAAAATTATTATGTTATCGAACTGTTTTTGATTGAAAGAATAACCTTTCTGAAACTCGGCGCCCGTAAATAAGAGGGCATGCCCACACATCAATGTTTTGGTGTGTGGGTTTTTTTATTTTGCCAAAATCCCAAAAAGTTGTTATATTTCTTCTGTCTTTTCGCCAACTGGCTCCATCGTCTAACGGTTAGGACACCGCCTTCTCAAGGCGGGAATCGGGGTTCGATTCCCCGTGGAGTCACAATGAAAAAAACTATTCTAATCTATGGAGATTCATATACTCACGGAAAAGTTCCGGGAGCACCAAAACGACATTCTCGTGGAGAGAACTTTATTGGAGTTTTAGAGAAAGAACTTGGGGAGGACTTTCGGATAATTGATGAAGGTCTCCGAGCTAGGACTTTGTCGGGAGAGAACACCTTTTTCCCAGAAAGAGATGGTTTAGCTCAGTTTGGACCAATACTAGGAAGCCATCTTCCTCTTGATTTGATTTGTATTTTTCTTGGGACAAATGACTGCAATAAAACTGGAACTAAATCTGATGAAGAAATTTATCAAGCCCTTTTGGAATACAAAAACAAAATTGAAGAGTGGTGTAAAAATTTAATGATAGAAACAGTTCCAAAGGTTATGATAATCGCTCCACCGATAATCAGAGGCGATCAAGTTATTCTAGATAAAGTGATAAGTGGAATATTCGACGAGCAGTCTGAAGAAAAATCAAAAAGACTAGCTCCAATTTATGAAAAATTCTGTATAGAAAATGGTTGCGAATTTTTTAACTCAGCGATACACGCAAAAACTTCAGACGGGGAGGGGATTCATCTTGATTTAGAAAACAATGCTTCTCTTGGGAAAGTGTTGGCTAGGGAAATTAAAAATTTTTATTTTTAAAAATAAAAAAACCCTATAAACATTTAGATGTACCTATAGGGTTTTATAAAAATAAGAGAGGAGTACTTAAGCCTGAATTGAATCGCAAAAGATAATACTTCCTTTTTCAAGATGATGAGAGTTTTTGCTTTCAGTATTTCCCCAATGTGCAAATTTATCGATCCTGGTTTGGCGCACATAAGGCGGTTTCCCAATTCCAGATCCATTTAAGAATAAATTTATTCCTAAATGATAAATTTTTGAATCCGTATCTCGGAAATAAATTACACTTGGTAGAAACGTGATCGCTAAAAATGTATCACCCCATTCGGTACATAACTCTGTATTCTCTGGTAAAATTCGCAACAAAGAAATTTGGAAAGCCAGAAGAGTAAAAGCACGACTTCTACTTGGAATAGGAACTATAGCAATTTCAGAGGGAAGTCTACTGGTTCCAGAAGGGGCTTCTAGACTTGTACGAGAATAGTAAAAGGGCTCTTTTTCCAGTGTTACGTCTTCCTTTAAAGGCTCATCAAAAAACATGCCGAATCCATACTCTTTACCCTTTACAGACAGG
>CAYZIU010000016.1:0-10831 GCA_964478575.1 uncultured Candidatus Saccharibacteria bacterium
GAGAAAGATAGGAAGAAGAATCTTCGACTCACTTTCTCTTGTTTTGATATTTTTATCACCACTGTTTTTTAACTGGGAAGTTTTAATTTCAAACAGTGAGTCCAATATATTTGACCTTGTTGGTTCTGCCAGAACTTCAGCTCTAGTTCTTGTTTTGTCAGTTGTTGTCGTTTTAGTCCTTCGATTCGTTCACGCTAGAACAAGCAAGAAAACTCGTCTTATTTTTGCGGGAAGTGCGATGGCTCTTTTCTTCGCGGTCTATGCAATTTTGCTAGGACAATTCTTCAATGATCAGAGCAAACTAAGACAATGGTATGACGCGGAGTCTACAGCGGCGAGACCGATTGTTTGGCAAATGGCGGTAGATGCAATAAAAGAAAGGCCTGTGACTGGCTGGGGGATTGAAAACTTTGAGTATGGATATCAGAAATACTTTGACGCAAGGTTGGCTCAACCTGATTATGTTGGAGAAATTTGGTTTGATAGAGTTCACAACGTTGTCCTCGATACGCTTATTGGTGGGGGAATAGTTTTATTTATTTTCTATCTTTTTGTTTTCTTGATTTTACCAGCTTATCTATTTGTTAGATTTTTCGGTGAAGATGGGCACAAGTATTTGATCCCGCTTCTTCTTCTTGTTCACTTTGTTGAATTGCAAACATCTTTTGATGTTCTTATCTCCACCGTATATATATTCTGTGTTTTGTCACTACTTTCTTCAATTGTAGATAAAGAAAAGATTTTATCTATCCCAACTTTTGATTTTCAAATGAATAGAGACAAGAGAATTATTGTCGGGATTGTGTTGGTTGTAATTTCAACAACTCTCTGTGTTGTTCTGTTTAAACCAACTATTTCAAACAAGCAGTCATTCTTTGCCTCTTTTGAACTTGAAGACGGAGTAAAAAGAAACGAGATGCTGTCTCGGGGACTCACTTTTGCGCCTTACGCTCATGACTCTGCTCGTTTCGTTATGTTCCAAGTAATTAAAAATATAAGAGAAAATCCAGAAATTCTTAAGGATAAAAATAAAGTAGAAGTTTTGAAGAAAGAATTTTCTCTATATGAGGAAACCTTTAGAAGTAGAATAGAGAAAAATCCTCTTGATTTCAGAGCAAAGCTTAATCTGTCGTATGTGTTGCAGTATCAGCTAGTTTTGGGACAGGGAGACGTGAAGGAAAGTATTGATATTGCAAGTGGTGCAGTCCTTGAATCCCCAAATCATCCTGTAGCACCAGCTTTTGTGGCCCTTGGAAAGCTTTATTCAAAAGACCTAAAAGGATCCTTGGATTACGCCACAGATTATGCGAACAAATATCCGAATGTAGTTCTTCCTCAAAGGGTTAAGAAACATATTGAAGATCAAATCAGAAGTTTCCCAAGTGTAGAGATATTTCCGTTTGGAAATATCTAAGAATTAAATGAAGATAATTTACTTAATTACAAAAACAGAGATTGGTGGGGCTCAAGTCCATCTAAATTATCTTCTTGAAGAAGGAAAGAGACGGGACTTTGATATGGTAGTTATTTCCAGTGGAGACGGATGGCTGAAAGATAAAACAGAAAGTCTTGGTGTTAGATTTATTGAGAATCCGTTTTTTGCTAACTCTTGGAATCCCGTTCGGCACCTGCGGTCAGTTTTGTTCTTAAGGAAAATTATTAAAAAAGAAAAACCGGATATCGTTCACGCTCACAGCGGGGCGGCTGGGTTTATTGGAAGAATTGCTTCTTCCGGTTTAGCCAAGAAAGTTTTCACGGCTCACGGCTGGAGTTTTACAAAAGGAACACCACTTTTCCGTAGAGTCATTGCCATTTTGGCAGAGAACATAATCACGCTTTTTACTGATAAAATAATTACAGTTTCAAAAAATGATTATAATTTGGCAAAGAAAAAACTTATTTTTTCTAAAAATAAGTTAGAAGTAATTTGGAATGGAATAGATATTTCTGAAAATGTCATATATTACTTGCCAAAAATAAATGAAAAAATAAAAATTCTTTTTATTGGACGTCTTGTTCCACCAAAAGAGCCCGTGAAAATTCTTCAGGCTATTTCACAATTAAGAAAAGAGGACTGGAGCAGGTTTGAGGTTTCAATAGTTGGAACAGGAAAGGAACGCGTGTTGGTGGAAGATTTTCTTGGGAAAAATGGAGGAGGAATTGAGGTTAAAATGCTCGGAGATATAGACAATGAACTGGTTGGTGAAATATATAGATCCTCTCATGTATTCGCTCTACCGACGCGCTGGGAGGGCTTCCCGATGACAATAATCGAGGCCATGTCGTATGGTTTGCCAGTTATAGCAAGTGATGTGGGAGGCATAAAAGAGGCGATAGGTGGCGGGGCGGGTGTTCTTATGGAAAAAGGAGAAGAGGTGTCTGTTATGCAAAACTTCTTCGGAAAAGTAATAGAAAATCCAAACTTTTTATTGCAGATTAGTGAGAAAGAAAAAGAAAGAGTTACAAAAGAGTTTTCTTCGGAAGTAATGTGTGAAAAGGTTTTCGGGGTGTATGATGAATTAATAAAATAAAAATTATGAAAAGAACAGAAAAAGAGTCCGGTTTAATAAATTTCTTAAAAGCTTCCCTTATTGGATTGGTTGCTTTTATTCCGTTTGTTTATAGTCCAAATTATTTTTTCCCGTTTTTTAGTGCGAAAACTGCTGTTTTTCAAGGATCAATAATAATTTTGTTGTTCTTGTTTTTATATGCAATTCATCTTGGCAAAGCCAGACTTCCCAAACTAGATATGGTTGGTGCTTCATTCTTGTTTTTCATTGGCTGTATGTTTATCTCTTCAATCTTCGGTTTAGATTTCGGACATTCTTTCTGGTCTGCTTTTGAAAGAGGAACAGGGCTTTTGTTTTATGCGTCTTTGTTTGTTTTGTTTATTTTACTTAAATCAGTTTTTAAAACTGAAAGAGATTGGGCCAAACTATATTTTGGGATTGCCATTTCTATGACGGTTATTGCAGTCTTTACATTTTTTGATCAAAGCATAGGAAATTTTTTCGGAGGAGGCTTTACCCTTGGAAACTCTTCTTTTGTTGGGGCGTCCCTTCTTTTCCCAATGTTTGTCTCATTTATTGCCCTGCCAAAGATATTCGGCAAGAAGAAGGGTTATATTGTGGCTGGGATAATATTTTTGATATCTGTTTTGTGTCCAATTTTTATAAATACACCAGGAATTTTTTCTGGAACGATAGATGGTGTTATGTCACTTGCTGGAGAGGCGAGAGGAGCGGCTTTGGGATTATTCTTTGGAGTAATATCTTCAGCTATTTTATATGCTTCTTTTTCAAGCAAGAAAGCCATAAAAATGTCTGGAATTATTTTAGGGGTTATTCTTTTCTCTGTTGTGTTGGTTGGAACATTGAAGCTTGTTACTCCAGGGAGCGCAATAAACCAGAAATTCTCAGACGCTGCTTGGCCTAATAGATTTATTTATTGGGATATTGGAATACAAGGTTTTAAGGAAAATCCAGTTTTTGGTCAGGGGCATGAAATGTTCGTTGCAGAGTTTACAAAGAACTTTGATCCAATAATTCTTACACCAAAATATTTGAACGAATATTTCGTTGATCGTCCGCACAATGCTTATATTGAAATTATTTATAACTTCGGAATTGTGGGAGCCCTGGCTTTTGCGTTTTTAATTTTCTCACTGTTTTATTCAATTAATTCAGCCAGACGAAATTTCAGGGTAAACAATCTCGAGGCATCTGTACTGTATGGTTTAATCATTTCTTATTTGATTCAAAATATTTTCATCTTTGACACAATGATTCCATTGATCTTATTTGTTGTTACTTTTGGATTTATTTCCTTCATCTCGAGAGATGAGAAGGAGAACGAAAAGAACGGAAAGTTTTATCAATTGATGGAACATCCATTTTCTCCAATTGTTTTCGGTGCAATCCTTATAACGGCGTTTATTTTCTTCGCATATCTGCCAGCATTCAAATCTAAGTCATACGTGAAGATTGCTACGGCAAAAGACCCGATGGAGAGAATGTCTTTGTATGACAATGGACAAATCATATCTATTGGAGACTCCACCGATAATCCAGTTATTGCCGAAATGGTTTTCAATCAAATAAGTAAATTCACCAGCTCTTCTGTTAACATGACGGCAGAAGACAGAGCGGTGGTTGTGGCAGATTTGAAAGGTGCGATTGAATTCGCCGAAAGAGGGGCAGAAAGGTTTCCTTATTATCAGAGAACTTTTACAGTTCTTGCTTCTTTGAATAATCTCGCTGCTTACTTCAGTCCACAACAAGATAGGGGGGCTTTTATTGTAGAGGCAGAAAAGTGGGGCAACAAAGCTGTGGAAGTCTCTCCAAACAACCCTCAGGGACTTTGGGTCCTAGCTCAGGTTTATGAAATAGTGACCGAATGGGAGCTCTCTTATGAAATGTTAGACAAAGCAATAGATATAGCCCCTTACCAAAAAACTAGTTACATGAGAGGAATGATTGTGGCAATGGAAGATGGGAACAAGTCCAAATATGATGAATATAGAGACTTGCTATTGGCTACTTTTCCGCAGTTAACTGAAAAGGATTACCCAGCGTGGGGAAGTGTTCAGAAGGTGCAAAGGATTGTTAAATAAAGATGTTTCCAGAAAATAAAAAAAGAAGCCAAGAATTAATTAAAATACTCAAAAAAGAGGGTTTCTTAAGACAGGAAATTGGTGTGGCTGTTATTGATTTTAAAAAAGCGTCTCCTGAGATTTTTGGCTACAATATAAATAACTTTTTTTATCCGGCTTCTGTTTTTAAGATTTTTGTTGGTGCCGAGATTTTGGATAGAATTGAAAATGGCGAGTTTTCTCTTGACCAGAAAATAAAAATAATTTCTTTCCCCGATCAAAAAAATAAAATATTTCCTACCTTAAGCAAAGTTGATTTACAAGAAAGAAAAGAGGCTAGTTTAGATGAGCTACTTTTATTAATGTTGGCAAAAAGTGATAACTTGGCAACTAATTTACTTGTTGAATTAATTGGATTTGGAACTTTAGGAAAAGAGATTATTCAAAAATATAAATGGAGCGGTAGTGGATTAACTGATTTTTTTAGAAATAGGATTAAAGAAAATAGAAAATTCAGATACACAGAAACAACCAAGCTTTCTCCAAGACATACAGCAGAATTCTTTTATCTAGTAGAAAAAGAAGGTCTTGTTAGTGTTTTTGTTTCAAAAAAATTAAAAGAATATATGTCAGAGTGGACAAGTTCTCCAATTCTTAACTATTCTCCTTACTATAAAAAGGGTGGGTATATGGAAAATAATCTTTATATTCCCGGTCATGGGTTTCATTATAAAAAAACCGGATTCGCTCTTGATTATGCAATAGTAGGATTTTTAAGATTAGTTAAGACTATTGTTACAGAGGGCTGGGCTTTTCGTTGTTGGGTAAATGATTCTGGTGTTGTAAAAGGAGAGAAGAGTAATTACGTTCTTTCTATTTTTACTTTTAATAAACAAATAAGTCCATTTAAAAAATTTAAAATTGAAAAACTAGAAAAGGTTATTTATGATTTTATGGAAGGAAATTAATTTTTTCTTTTAAAACTCTCGTCTTTAATTTCAAAAACCTATCGGACTTCGGCCCTAGCCGGAGGAGATGAGAAATCCCGCGTCAGCGGGATTATCGTGTTTTTGAAGTTAAAGACTAAAAATATTTTAGTGAGTAAAAATAATCTGTGCTGTTTTGATTATAATTCCTAAATCCATAAAAATATTTCTATTTTTCATATAGTAGAGATCGTATTCGAATTTTGTTCTTGAATCATCCAGTGTTCTAGCGTAGCGGAATTTCACTTGAGCCCAACCAGTAAATCCTGGCTTTATGGTATGTCTGAGGAAGTAGTAGGGAACTTCTTTTTCTAACATTGTGACGAACTCTGGTCTTTCTGGTCTTGGGCCAACAAGAGCAAGGTCACCTTTTAGGATATTCCACATCTGAGGAATTTCATCTATATGAGTTTTTCTCAATATTTTACCAACTCGAGTTACTCGAGAATCTGATTTTTCAGCCCACTTCGCACCGTCCTTTTCTGCATCACGTGTCATTGATCGGAATTTGTATAGAAGGAAAGTTCTGCCGTTTTCGCCAACCCGAGATTGTCTGTAGAGAAAAGGAGCTCCGTCTTCAAGCATAATAAAAATAGCAGAAATGATTGTAATAGGAAGAGTAATTATCAAAATAATAGTAGAAAATATTATCTCAAGTATTCTTGAAAAAAATCTATAAATTAATAAATCTTTTTCTTCGGCAAGAGAAATAACTTCGCTCGGAGAGACAAGTTCAAGCGGGGAGATTTGGAAGATTGTCTGATAGGCGCTTCCGAGTGGGATGATTGTTACTTTTTGAGAGATTAGATCTTTTAATAAATCAATATTTTGACCTTCTTCAAGAACAACTGAGTCTACATTTTCCTCAGCTATCCTTCTCTTTGCTTCTTCTGAATCTTTTGTAATACCCAAAGAGATGAAACCTAAGTGAGGATTACTTCTATAAACATTGTCTAAATATTTTGCGAAAACATTATCCCCAATAATCAAAACTTTTCTTTTGTAAATTTTTGAAAACCATCTGAAACAAATCCTTCTCCACAGGATAAAAAGAAAGCCGAATATAGCAAGATTTATTAGAAGGTTTGTTTTTGGACTAATTCCGTATAGTGGAATAAAGTAGAAAAATATAATACCTACAACAAGACAAGTAAAAAGGCTCCAGCCGATCATCTTCGCCCCTTCTATGCCCGGTTTTAGGTTGTTTGGCTCATATAGATTGAAAACATAGATGATTATTATCCAAGCAAGGTATAGGATGATGAAGGGATAAGCGTGGATTTTGATTTGCTCGCTAAGTTCGTGAGGATAGCTTATTATGAGGGTAGCGAAAAAGGATAGCCCAATCGTCAGAATGTCGCCGAGGAACACAATTAATCTTTTCGCTTCTCTCATAATTTTGTGCCTAAACTATAACATTTTTTATTAAAAAATCAATGCCATTAAGTAACGAATTCAAAAAGAAAAAAGTTCTCATATTTTCGCTAGTTTATCTACCGGAGTTTGTTGGTGGGGCGGAAGTTGCAGTGCACGAAACTGTAAAAAGAATATCTAAAGAAGAAGTCGAGTTTCATCTTGTGGCGCTGCGAAACAAAGAATCAAAAGATGGGGAATATGGAAATGTTTTTGTTCATCATGTCGGCATGCCCGTAGATGGGAGCAGTTTTGTTTTTAAAATAGAAAAATATCTTTTTCCAATTCTTTCAACCTTTAAATCAATTACCTTAAATAGAAAATATAAATTTGATACCATCTGGGCGCTGATGGCGAACTATGCAGGATTCGGGGCGCTTTTCACCAAACTTATTTTTCCGAAGAAAAGATTTGTTTTAACTCTACAAGAAGGGGATCCGATTCCTTTTATTCTTCATCGTGTCCGTTTTGTGTTGCCGTTATTTAAAATGATTTTCAAAAAGGCAGATAGAATTCATGCGATCTCAAATTTCCTATCTCAATTTGCAAAAGACATGGGCACGAAAGTTGTTCCTGTTGTAATCCCTAACGGAGTTGATCTAGAGAGATTTAAAAGACCCGTTGATTTCAATCGAGAAGTTGTTCGGGCAGAACTTGGGTATGATGAAAATGATTTTGTTCTAGTCACAGCTTCGAGGCTTGTTAAGAAGAACGCAGTAGATGTTGTAACTTTATCTTTGAAAGACTTGCCAGAGAATGTAAAATTTCTAATTTTGGGAGAAGGGGAGGACAAGGAATTTCTTATAAAATTAGCACGAGATTCAGGTGTTCTGTCACGAATAAAATTCCTCGGATACACGACCCATGAGGATTTGCCGAGATACCTGTATTCTGCGGATGCTTTCATTCGACCTTCGAGGTCTGAGGGGCTCGGAAGTGCCTTTCTTGAAGCAATGGCTACTGGTTTGCCGGTTATTGCCACTGAAGCTGGGGGAATTCCAGATTTTATAAAAGACGGAGAAACCGGGATTTTTGTGGCCATTGATGATCCGAAAGATACGGCTTTAAAAATTGAAAATTTAATGAATGACAAAAATCTTTTAAAGTTAATTTCAAAAAATGGAGAGGAGCTCGCTTTTTCAAAATATGATTGGCAGGGGATAGCAGAAGAGATGAAAAAGTTGTTTTAAATAAAAAACCCGGGTGTTTCCCGGGGTATTTAAAAGTATTTTTTATAATTTTAATTAAATTTTTACAAATTCGAATCCTCTTTGTTTTAAGCTTTCTATAATTCCACAAAAAGCTTTCTCGGAGTAGAAAACGGGGTTGAAAATATTGGGTTCGACATCCTCATTGAAGTTTCCAATTCGTTCTCCGTTATCAATAGTTATTTCTTCGTTAAATTGCTCCGTCTTTCCGAAAATCTTCTTTTCCATATAAAAATTAATCACTGGAGTTCTGTCTTCTTCTTTTTGGAAAACTAAACTCATTTTTGGTGATCCAAAATCATTTTCGGGCCATGGTATAAGCCATCCAAAAATGAAAGATAATACTTTAAACCATAATCTTCTCCGGCGGTAAATCTCTATCTCCAGCATATCTTCATCTCTTGTTGTGCCCACTCTTGTGTACTTCATTTCAAAAGAGTAAAAGATATTTGCGCTGTTTTCTAGACAAATATTTAACATTAAACCAACTAAAGTTTGCTTTTTCATACGTGCATTTTTGTTTAAAATAACATTAATCTGCTCCAGTGTCAATGAACTGAAAAGTTCTTAGTATTGCTATATTTATTAAATAAATGGAAAAAATGAAAGTGTTATCAATAGGTTATGACAAGGATCTCTTTGACCCAAAATCTCGCGCAAGCAAAAGAATTGTGCGATACGGAGAGCTTTTTGGTGAACTGCAAATAATTGTATTCACTAGACGAAGTGAGGGATTTGAAGAAATAAAGCTCTCTCCTTGTGTTTCTGTTTTCCCAACCAACGCCGTCTCAAAAGTGGGGATGGTATCAAACGCTTTTTTCCTTGGTAAAAAGATAGGCAAAGGGGCGAGCGTTATAACTTGTCAGGATCCTTTTGAATCTGCTTTTGTGGGACTTATGTTGAAATCACCCCTAAAAGCAAAACTTCATATTCAGGAGCATGGAGATTTTTTCTCATCTAATTTTTGGAGAAATGAAAGCAGTCTCAACAAAGTAAGAATTATTTTGGGCCGGATTGCTTTGAAACAAGCTGACAGGATTAGGGTCGTGGCAGAAAGAATAAAAAGCACTTTGGTTGGCTTTGGTTTAAATGAAAATAAAATAGATGTCTCTAGTGTTTACACAGAGAGTTCTTTTTTTGTAGATAAAAAAGAAAGAGAGGGTAGTAATTTTGTTTTTCTTTCAGTTGGAAGACTTGTCTCACAGAAAAATTTTCACCTTTTAATAGATTCTTTTAACAACCTACCGGAAGACATAAAAAATAATTCTGAACTACAAATTATCGGAGGCGGAATTCTTTATAAAAGCTTAAAGAATAAAATAGAAAAACTAGAACTTGGGGACAAGGTAAAACTACTCGGACATCAGTCAGATGTAAAAAGTTTTTATAGTACATCTGATGTTTTTGTTATGTCTTCAAATTACGAAGGGTGGGGAAGGGTAGTTCTTGAAGCTACAATGGCGCACTTGCCGGTGATAATGACAGATGTGGGGTGTGCTGGAGAATTAATAAAAAATGGCAAAAGCGGTATCGTGGCTCCAATTGGAAACACAGGAAAATTAACAGAAGCAATGGAGTTCGCGTATAGAAATAAAGATAAAATGAAAGAATATGCAGATACTGCAATGATTCAAGTTTCTAAACTAAAAACTGAAGAAGAAAGTGTAATCGCCTTCGTTGAGTCAGTAAAAAATACAGCAAAATGAAACTTCTAATTTTATGCCAAGCTTATAATAAAAGTCATACAAATCTCGGATTTTTTACTGAGTGGGTTGAAGAGTTTTCAAAAAAATTTGAAAGTATCGTTGTTGTTTCAAGAGATGTATCTGGTTCATCCAAAATTAAAGCGATATCGTTAAATAAAGAGGGAAGAGTTTTGGGATTTAGGTTTATCTACTCTCTTTGGAAGACTTTAATAAAAGAGAGGAAGAATTATGATGCAATTTTTGTCCACATGATTCCAGAATATGTAATTTTGGCATATTTACCTGCTCTATTTTTGGGTAAAAAAATATTTCTCTGGTATACCCACGGTGCCGTTTCTTTGCCTCTCAAGATATCAAATGTTTTAGTTTCAAGAATTTTTACCGCGTCTTTCGCTAGCTGCAGAATAAAATCTAAAAAAGTGTTGAGTGTGGGCCACGGAATAAAAATTCCATTTGGAGAGAGTTCTGGTAACTTAATTTCTAAAGATGAAATAAAACTTGTAACACTTGGTAGAATTACGAAGTCAAAATCCCTAGAAACAATAATAGAATCTGTTCTTGAGTTAAAACAAGAAGGGAAGAATGTCTCTCTAGAAATAATCGGATCAACTTTGTCTTCAGAAGACGTCGAATACAAAAGGAATCTAGAAGCGAAAATTAATTCACTTGCCCTTACAGATAGAATCAGCTTCGTTGACGGTGTTCCTCACGAAGAAGCAATTTCAAAATTAAAAAATTATGACGTTTTTGTTAGTGCGTGTAAAACTGGAAGTTTGGACAAAGCGGTTCTTGAGGCTCTTGGTCTTGGAATTCCGGTTGTTTCGACCAACGAAGCTTTCAAATATATTTTATTACCATTTAGACTCTTCATTGAAAAAGGGGATTCTTTATCTGAGGGAATAAAAAGAGCGGTATCAATAAGTGAGA
>CAYZIU010000017.1:0-5193 GCA_964478575.1 uncultured Candidatus Saccharibacteria bacterium
CTTAAGATTTTATAAAATTTTTATTAGGAGGATTTTTTCTTCTATTTTTCGTTTGGCTCTTAACAGGAGGACCAGCTAAATATGAAGCAAGATATGGACTCGATGAAGACCCATTCCTAAAACCACCAAATCCCCTGGATACGGGAGAGACTTACGGACCCGAAGATGTGCAAAAGCAAGATCTAGGTCTTTAATTAGAAAAATAAAACATTGCAATTCCAGCCGTCACCGATACATTGAGAGACTCTTTTTCTCCTTGCATTGGTATTTCAACAATCTTCTCAGACAAATTCTGAGCTTCTGCAGAAACACCTGTCACCTCGTTGCCTAGAACTAGAGCGATTTTTTCTTTTAATTCAATTTCTTTTATTGGTTCTGCTTTATTTGAAATCTCCAAAGAAAATATTTTGTAATCATCATTCTTTGCAGTGACGATTGCCTCTTCTATTGTTTTGAAATATCTAGAAGGAACAGATTTTTCAGCTCCAAGGGCAGTTTTGGCAATCTTACTATTTGGCCGACCGAAACGATCGTTTAATTGCGCAGTTATACCGACAAGAAAAACTTCTTTGATCCCAAAGGCGTCAGCTGAGCGAAACACAGACCCAACATTCTCGGCGGAACGAATGTTTTCCAAGATTACGATTATTTCTTTTTTCATTGTGCACCCACTAGGAGTCGAACCTAGGACCATCTCCTTAAAAGGGAGCTGCTCTACCATCTGAGCTATGGGTGCAATATTTACTGCAGATTTAAATACACTACAATAAAAACTACTGTTTTGCAACGGTTTTGAGAGTTAAATAGAGTGTGGGACCGATAGTGCCATCGCCACCAGGAACCCCAAAACAATAAGAAATACGGTTGTTTTACTTATACCAAATCTGTTTTTAATCCATAAAAATAGATCTGTTATTACCAATGAGTATAGTCCTGCGGAGAGCATGTGAATCAACTCCCCGTTACTTTCTAAAATGTGACTAAAAGAATTTTCTAGAAAAACACCAAGGGAGAGGCCCACAATAGTCGAAAATGGAACAGACAGAAATGAAGCAAATTTTGAATATCCCATATCTCGAATAGAAACTAGAAGAGTTGAAATTCTAATCACTTCGTGAAGTAAAATTGGAAGAAGTATAAACAAGAATATTTTTCCATCACCTGCCACACTGCCAAGCACTGCTCCATCTATGGTTGTATGAAAAATCCCAGCAAGTAATACCGACACGAGAAACCAGAAATCAATCTCTCTTTCTTTTTCACTCTCCCCCTCTCCGTGACTATCATGACTGTGTCCATGATCACATTTACAGGCAATGTGCTTTGCCAATCTTTGACCAAAAAATATTCCTGCCAAAATAAAAACCACTAAAATTGTAGTATCAAAAGAAAAGAGAATGCCTTCCCTCTGATGTTCCAAAAAACCTTCGAAAACTAAAAACCCTAAAAATCCAACTCCCACTGGAGTCAAGATTTGTGCAAACTTATGCAGTCCGTGCTTTTTCATTAATAATAAATACTCTCACAGAAAGCTTGATTTAGGAAGTTTTTAAAAGAACAGAAAAGTGATAGGATTTGTGTATGGATATCAAAAAAACATTTATAGCTTCGGTTTTTATAATTTTAGTCCTTGTGATAATCGGTATATTAATAGCCAATAGCCCAAAGGCGCAGGCAAAAAAGGAAGCTCGGGAGAGTTTCGCAACGTGCATAAAAGATAGTGGCGCAATATTTTATGGAGCATTTTGGTGTCCTCACTGCCAAAATCAAAAAGCGATGTTCAAACAATCTGCCAAAACTCTACCTTATGTAGAATGCTCAACAGCCGACGGACAAAACATGACCCAAGAATGTAAAGACTTAGGTATAAAATCTTACCCTACTTGGTTCTATCCCAACGAAACAGTGGGTAATGGCGAACAAACTTTTGAACAACTCTCACTAAACACATCTTGTCCAATACCAGAAGAAATAAAATAATATGGTAAAAATAATTTCTATATTGTCGCTTCTGCCACTGGTCTTTGTCTTGCTTTTGCCTTTTTTAAAAAATAAATTTTCGAAACAATCTGCTCTATGGGCAACCTTTATCTTTTCTTTTGGAGCAATAATCGGAAGTTTATATTTCTCAAGTGTATTACATTATCCACCTTGCGTGCTTTGTTGGTGGGCGAGAATATTTCTCTACCCTACCGCAGTCATTTCACTTATTGGGATAATAAGAAAAGATTTCTCTGCTCACGTTTATAACTTATTTTTATCTGGACTCGCTCTCGTTGTAACTGGATATCATACATATATAACATTCGGAGGAAATGAACTCATTTCCTGTGGGACAACCGGAAGTTGCTCTGCCCGATATGTTATGGAGTTTGGGTTTGTAACCATACCAACAATGGCCCTTTTCGTGACTTTATTCATATTTATCAATAGTTTTTTGGCATACAGAAAAAATTCTTCTGCTTAAATCTAGATGGACGAAAAGAAGATATCCACAAGCACATAGACTTGTGGATGTTTTTTTATGTATAATATATACGAATCAGTTGTTTCCCAAACGGTCCAAAGTCATCCCACTTTTAAGGGAAAAAATTTATGGCCGCACATATGGCAAACTTCTGAACATTGTTCATCAAAAAACAAACGCACTCGCAAAAAACTCAAAACTAAATAACAAGATAATAAACCCCTTCACCTTTTTATAGAAGGGGTTTTTCTTTTGTGTTTTTTATTAAACAAAAAATCTCGAACTTTATCGAGACTTGTTTGAACTATCTAAAATAAACTTTTCAATTCCGAGAACAATATCCTCTTTGCCCGTTTTCGATTCATGATACAGACGAATTATTTCTTCTCCCTGATCTAAGAGTTCTTCTTTTTTATAATTTTTCTTCATTAGAGCTCCAGTTCGAGAAGCCACGCCACCTTTCACCGCCTTTATCCCGTCTTTAACGGCCCAAAATAATATTCCAAGTATTCCATTTGGGTCTTCTCCTTTGTCTAAAAGTTTTCTGAAAGCAATCCAGCTACCCAGCTTGTCACGGTCTGATAATTTGTTTACTACAGTAAAAGGATTAACTTTCTCTTCTTCTTTTTTAAATCCCTCGATAAAAATTCTAGAGACTTTTTTTATTTTTTCTTTCTCCTCAGAGGAGATTTCATTTTCTACAAAAACAAAAATATTACTTGAGTCTTCAAGGTCAGAAAACATATTTATTAATTCTTCTCTTTCTCCTTCCTCTTCTGGAAAAAGATAAACGCTTTCATATAAAGAAACCTCGCCAAACATCGAATTTCCTCCAGCAAAAAACAACAACCCCGAAGGGGTAACGTCTTCTTGTTTTAGAGAATCCCGGAAACCATCAAAAACTTTTTTTATTTCAGTGTCGCGTTTTTCTTTTGAGGTATTAAGAAAAAATAGAATCATTATATTTTCATCTTTTTCTTGTATTCAAGATACGGAGCACCGTATCTTCTAGCAAGAATTCTTTCTTCTTCTGCAACAAAAGTTATTTTTGTAAAAAGATAAGAAAAGAAAGATGTGATCACAATCCAAAGAGATCCCCAGATAAATCCAGCTCCGAGTACAGTGAGAAACATTCCAAGGTGTGTAGGGGTTCTTGTTATTTTGTATGGACCTTTGAAAAAATTTGAAACTGACAGGTTTCCTGAAACTCTATCTTTCTTTCCAGACTTAGAAGTATTCTGCGCCCATAAAATTAAGCATGTTCCCATAATCAAGAAGAAGTAACCGAGTCCAATATTACTAAAACCTTTAGTTGTAGAAAAAAATATTTCTAGGGTAATTCCCACCAAAAATAAAATTAGAAAAACTAGATAAGAGTGCGCCAAAAGCTCATGAATAGAAAGTGGTTTTTTAGGTGTTTTAATCATAAAACGAGTATATCTCGTCTAGTGTCCGGCGTCGAGTAGATTCGGCCCAGAAGAGAATGCGACTTTAAGTTTAAAGGGGATATTTATTTTCTTCCAACAAAGAGACATTATATTTTCCATTGTTTCTACCAAAACCTTCTCAACCTGGGGCAGGCTTTTATTATCCACTTCATAAACCAGTTCGTCATGAATCTGTAGTAGAAGTGATGCCTTATCCAAAAGCCCGGCTTTTTTTAATTCTTCCTCACTGTGAAGAATTGCTAATTTTATTATATCGGCGGTAGCGGTTCCCTGAATCGGCGCGTTTGTCGCCATTCTTTCTTGAAAGGCTCGGATAAATGGGATTTTTGACCGTATGTCCTTAAATCTCCTTCGTCTTCCAAAAAGAGTCTCTGTATAAAAATTGTTGTAGGCAAACTCTTTTGTCTTGTCTAAATAAGCCCTTACGCTTGGAAATCTTTCAAAATAAAGTTTATAAAATTTTTCAGCTTCCTCTCTGGTGCTGTTTAAATTTTGTTTCAGAGCAGAAATTCCCATTCCATAAATTATTCCAAAGTTTATAACCTTGGCGCGTCTTCTCATTTCAGCGTCAACCTTATCTTCAGGTACACCAAAAACTTCACTAGCAACGGAGCGGTGAATATCCTTGTCATCAACAAACACTTTGGTTAAAACTTTGTCTCCGGAAAGAATTGCTAAAACACGAAGCTCAATCTGAGAATAATCTATCGAAAGCAAACTCCTCCCTTCTTCTGCAACAAAGGCTCCTCGAATTGCCCGGCCAAGCTCGGTCTTTATTGGAATATTTTGCATATTTGGATCGGTTGAAGAAAACCTTCCAGTCGTTGCACCATTTTGAAGAAACTTGGCATGAAGCCTGCCATCACTTGCCACAAGCTTTGGAATTGTCAGGATGTAGTTTGAAAGAAGTTTTTGTAATTCTCTATAAGATAAAACTTTTTTAGCAATTTCATTTTCGACAGCAAGCTCTTCCAAAATCTCAACTCCAGTAGACCTTGTAACCCCCTTTCTCTTTTTCATCTTTTCTGTTTGAAGTCCTAGCTTGTCAAACAAAATAACAGAAAGTTGTTTTGGTGAGTTAACATTAAATTCTTCTCCGGCAATTATAAATATTTCTTTTTCAAGCCTTTTTAATTCTTTGGTGTATTTTTCTTCAAGATTTTTAAGGTAAGCCTTATCTACCTTTATTCCCTTTTCTTCCATTTTTATAACAAGCGGTATTAGAGGTTTTTCTATGTGTAAAAAAACATCGTTTAGCTTTTCTGTTTTATTTAATTC
>CAYZIU010000017.1:5203-10674 GCA_964478575.1 uncultured Candidatus Saccharibacteria bacterium
TATAATAAAACCCGCCATTATTAAGGTTTTCAAAATGTTTTCTTTTTTGAAAAAGATAATATATCTGACAAGTCCGGAGAGGTCCTATCAGAATCAAGTAGTGAAAGCGCAACACCTGTTTCCCTTAGGTCATAAGAGGAAATCTCTTCAGACACAAACAACTCTTCCTGTTTTGGACTCTCTTCAACCGGGGCTTCTACTTTAAATATTTCTGGTATCTTCTTTACTAAGCTTCTGAATTCAAACTTTTCTAAAAATTCTGTTGCTAACTTTAGAGAAAAAGAAGGCTTTACTGTTGAGTCGAAAACGATTGGGGCGTCGGTATGTATTGTTGCAAGAGCCTTAGAAAATCTTGCGTCTTCTTCGTGCTCGATTAATAAATTTCTAATTCTTTTAGAAAATCCTTTTTTAACAAACTCTTCCTCGCTGGATTTTTTTATAAATTTAAAAATTTCATCGATCCCTCCAAACGCAACAATAAGATCCGTTCCCCCTTTCTCTCCAATTCCCGGAACTCCAATTATGTTGTCAGATGGGTCGCCTCGGAGGCCTTTGTAGTCAGCCAGAAGCTTTGGAGGGAAACCGTATCTTTCAACAACCTTTTCCTCGTTATATAAAATTGTGTCGTTTATTCCTTTCTTGAGTGTGTAAACTTTTACTTTATCTCCATCAACAAGTTGCAATGTATCCATGTCTCCAGAGGCAATTATAACTTCGGTATTTTTTTCTTTTTTTATTTTAGTAGCCAGAGTTCCAACCATATCGTCTGCTTCATATCCCTCTTTGGAGATTGTGATAATTCCAAAAGCTTCAAGAAGCTTTCTAGATTCTTTTATTTGAGAGATTAGATCTTCATCTGTTTTTTCCCTTGTCCCTTTATATTCTCCATAAACCTCATGTCGAATAGTCTTGCCGGGGAGGTCAAAACAGCCATATATCTGATCTGGATGAAACTCAGAGATTATCTTGAAAACCATCGTAGAAAGGCCATAAAGGGCTCCTGTAGGGACCCCTTCGGCTGTCTTGAACTCTGGCAAGGCATGATAGGCTCGATGGATTATCGCGTGGACATCCAGCAGGACAACGACTCTTTTTTGGATAGTTTTACTCACATAAGGAGTATAACTTTTTCTTGGATAAACCCCCACACCAATAAAATTGGTGTGGGGGCAAACAAAAAAGGAGCTTAAATGCTCCTTACAAGGGGAATCTTTTTTATCCTTATCTGACGGACAAGTCGTGGTTGACCTTTAGAGTCAAGCTTATATTTTCTCATATAAGCTCTCTTAAAAATCTGCGATTCTTTTTCTTTGCCTTTTAAAAATACAAAAAATTCAGAACCATAGCCTAACGACACATCAATTATGTCTTCTTTGTATAAAGGAAGGCCTCCCACCAACTCTAGTTGTCTAATCAACCCGAAAGTTGTGTCTACATAAAACAGCACTTCATCGTCTCTTAGGATGTCCTCCATCAGGTACAGCTCGATTATTCCAATATCCTTTTTGGGATGAGCTAACTCAGCGACAGGTAAACTGTCCAAAAATAAAGCTGAGATGGTTTGGTCTCCAATGTTAGTATTTTGTAAATATAACCCTCCTCTGTATTCTTGGAGAATTTTTTGGGTTTTTTCAGACTCCGTGAATCTTATAGAAACACAGCCTGAGACAAAAATAAGAACCAATGACAAGATAAAAATTTTAATTTTCATGGCAAATAGCTTTGCCGAAAGAATATTCCTAAAAAGAGCTTATGTCAATTTTAACTAAAAAGAGATTTTTCTCTCTTCTTCTTTTGTGTGGTGAGATAATTTTATTTCTAGATCTGGAACAATTTCACCAGATATATTGCTTGGCCACTCAAAAATAAATAAATTCTTTTTATTTTTTAAATCTTCACTTATATTTAAAACACCAAGCTCTTCAGAAGAATTAAGCCTGTAAGCATCAATGTGAAAAAGGTTCTCCCACTCTCCTATCCGTGTTCTATATTTATGCATTATGGTAAAAGTTGGAGAAGTGATACTTTCTTTAACCCCGAGAAGTTCTGCTAACTTTTTTGTGAAAGTTGTTTTTCCGGCTCCAAGATTTCCATCTAAAAACAAAACAGTTGCTTTGTCTTCTTTAATTTTCAAAGACAACAAAGAAATAACCCTTTCGGCCAAACTGGATAAATCAGATTCTTTGTATATATTTTCCTTCATAATTCTAATCTAACACAAAACCCGTCTCACGGGTGTGGGACGGGTTTTGTTGATTTCTTATTTAAGCAGGCTTTTCGTCTACTACTCTTCTGTAGATCAAAATACCAAAGTAAATGATTACAATAAGAATGACCCAATCGAGAATGCTGTCTGGAAGAAAAGAATTTCCTCCGTACAAAGCAAGGGCTGCTTGGTCTGACATTCTTATTCCTTTTCCTTCTAGAATAACGAAAGCTGTTGCATCTCCCTGTTCTTCATTTGGTCCGGTATAAACAGCTTTTGCTTGAAGTGAGCCGTTTCTTCCAAGATTTTCTGTAGAAAGAAGTGAGAAAGAAAACTCTTCTGATTCTTTGGCTGAAAGATTTTCAATTTCAAAAATTATTGAATTATCAGAATAGGAATATTTTCCACCATTGTTTGCGTCAACAAATTCAAAACCGTTTTCAATCGGAACTCGAATTAGAACGTCTTCTAGTGTTTGAGATGAAGTGTTTGTTATAACTCCCTCAAAAAACATTTCCTCACCTCTTTCAACTCGGTCATTTGTCTCCATTGTTACTTCTACTCGAGAAAGAATGTAGTTTGCGCTCACAAAAGAAGGGGCCAAAAGTGCCACAACTCCTATTGCAAGAAAAGCTTTATTTATAAGGGTTTTTATATTCATAATTTAATTATATCATATAGGTCAAGAATTGTCAACATAAACTAAAACCCACCCTTTTGGGGTGAGCTTTAGTTTTGTTTACTTAGATATTATCTAGGTAGATTGTCTGGGCTTGTTCCGCGAGATTCAACAGTTGCTGTTGTTCTCTCAATTAAAACGCTTTTCTTTTCACTAAGTCTTCTCGCTAGATAAACTAGTCCAAAGATTATAGCTATAAGGAGAAGCCATTCAATAAGAGTATCTGGCCAGAATCCTGCTCCAAATAGAGCTAGTCCCACAAGGTTGCTTCGGTCACGAACTGTGATCAGCGCATAGGCAGTCGCGTCTTCAGTTGCTCCGTTGCTTGGGTTTTCAAATGCCATAACAGCATCAGTTACAAGCAGGTCTCTTGGGATAGCTTTTCTTGTGATCTCTCCATCAATAAAGAATTCGTCTTCTTCATTTATTTCAAGGTCTCCAATTTCAACAATGATTGAGTGATCTGAAATAGAGTATTCTCCTTCAGTCGTATCAACAAAGTAAATTTCGTCTGGAAGAGATATCTCAAGAACAGTATTCTCAAGAACCTTTCCACTAATATTTTTGTAGGTAACAGTAAAGTCTACTGGCTCGCCCACATAGGCAGTCTCGTCATCAGCTGTAATTTCAAGCATCACAAATGGTGAACCTGTTCCAGTTCCTGAAACGATTACCACTGGTGGCTGAGGCACAACTGAAGCTCCGAGAGTTCGGAACGATAGTATCTCACCATAATTTAGAGATCCGTCTTCGTCTTCAGCGACAGCTCTAAAATAGTAAGTTGTGTTAGCACTAAGTCCGATTATTGTGTTGAAGTAATTCACTGAATCAGTGCTCCCGAGAAAGATTTCTGGTGTTTTGTTTACAAGGCTCATTGTAGCCCCCCATTCAAACCATCCTGTTAAATCTCCAGCGTCGTTGTTTGCAACAACTCCGTTTAATCTCGCACTAGATTGAGTGATGCTATTTGGTGAAGTTGTTTCAGAGTCAAAGCTGGCAAAATCATCCCCTTCTGAATCTTCAGAGTCATCGTTTGAAGATGAACATCCTTCGTCATCTGGGTAGTCTTCGTCACCGTCATCATCATTATCAACATTGTCTTCACATTCATTGTCGTCATCATTGTTATTATTTTCTTCGTATGTTGTGAAATTCTCAACATCGCCACACTCAGTGTCGCCGTCTTCGTTTTCAGCACAAGCTCTGAAATAATAAGTTGTATCTTCGTCTAGATCTTCAAGAGTTTTTGAAAATTCTCCATTTTCGTCTGTATCACCAGACACATCAAGAGTATCTCCATCTCCATCTTCAACATCTCCCTCATCTTCTGACCACTCAAACCATCTTTCGACAGTAAAGCTGTCATCTTCGATTCCATCAACCTCTCCAAAAAGTTTTGCTGAATCTATTTCAACATCCTCTTCGTTAAGAGTATTAACTTCGAAGTCTCCATCTCCGTCTTCTTCTTCATCTGAATCTTCAGAGTTGTCAGAAGAAGATGAACATCCTTCGTCATCTGGATAATCTGTTTCTCCGTCATCATCGTTGTCTATTCCGTCATCACATTCGTTTTCGTCTTCATCTTCAACTTCTGCCACTTTGTAGTGAACAACAAGTGAGCCTTGGTGACAAAAAGAATTTCCCGAACAAGTGTCATCATCTAATATGTCATTTAATTCAAGTCCTCCTGTTGTGAAGAGCTCGTCCCCGTCTTGTCCAAACGGTAGTGTTACCGGACTAGTTGCTGGGTTAGACATATAAAGTTTTGGATAAAATCCATCGTCATAAGATATTGAACTATCTTCTGAAAGATGAACAGTTGCCGAGTCAGAAACGGGTGACGCGTTGTCCGCATCAACTGTGCCGGTAAATGTGAAGCTATCTCCCGTACCAGTCTCTTTTGGAGAAAGTTTTAGGATTGGATCAATCGCTGTTTCACTTCCAGTATTGTGGAAATAAATTAGGACAGCAATAGTGTCTCCCGGCTCCGCATCAATAGATGTTTCCCAACAGGCTTCTTCACATCCTGGGTTTTCGCTATAGTTTGAAACAAGAATCGTTGGATAATCTTGGCCATCTGTGTTGAAAGTTGTACTCGCAAGCGCAGTAGCTGATACACCAAAGAAAGGTATAAAAATACCTCCTGTAACAATTGCTAGAGCAAAAAATAATTTGTTTAGTTTATTTTGCATATCGACTTTTTTGAAACTTTCGTTTCGTGTTCTTCCGAACATTAATAATATTTACAATCGTTCCGTCTTCAATGACTGCCGTAATTCAAGACAGAAAAATTGTCCGGAACGTACGCTTGTGCGCCAACGCTCCGGAACAATGGTTTTTCTTTATTTATTTTAATTTTATATTTTTTATCAATCCACTGGTTCCCACACCAGCAGACTTAGCTTGGATTCCGGTATTACCGGTATTGTTGAGGATTAATCCTCCCGCCGGCTTACCACCATTTCCACTAATAACAGAACCAATATTGTATTGCTGACTAGCAACAATATTTTTATCAATTCCACCCTGATTTCCGTTGAAACCAATGTTTGTTGCAGCCGTTGGCTGTTCTATCAAAGTAACGGG
>CAYZIU010000018.1:0-10543 GCA_964478575.1 uncultured Candidatus Saccharibacteria bacterium
TGAACAAAAGTCTGCAAGGCTCAAAAAACTTCAGAGATCTAGAAAAATAATGAAAGAAGAAATAATGGAGGAAGACATTGCTGAGGTTGTTGCTCGTTGGACTGGAGTTCCTTTGTCTAAAATGATGGAAGAAGAAAGAGAAAAACTTGGACGAATGGAAAACGAACTCAGGTCTCGCGTTGTGGGACAAGATGAAGCAATCAAGAGAATTGCCGATGTTGTTCGACGAAGCCGTGCGGGAATATCTGATCCGAACAGACCGATTGGTTCATTTATCTTTCTTGGTCCAACTGGAGTAGGAAAAACAGAGCTAACTAAAGCTTTGGCTGAATTTATGTTCAATGACGAGAAAGCTCTTATCCGAGTGGATATGAGTGAATACATGGAACGACACAGTGTCTCAAAACTCGTGGGAAGCCCTCCAGGATACGTTGGATATGATGAATCTGGTCAATTGACTGAGTCAATCCGTCACCGACCTTATTCAGTGGTGCTCTTTGATGAAATAGAAAAAGCTCATCCAGAAGTTTTCAATATCCTTCTGCAAGTTCTGGACGAGGGAACTTTGACTGATTCGAAAGGAAGAAAAATAAACTTCAAGAATACAGTTATCATAATGACTTCTAATTTGGGTTCTCAACATATCCAAAAAATGGAATCTATGGGATTCACAAATCATACAGAAGCAGAAGAATATCAATACACAAAAGATAAAGTTATGGATAGTCTGAAAGAATTTTTCCGACCAGAATTTTTGAACCGAGTTGATGAGACTATTGTCTTTGATGTATTAACAGCTGAGACAATTAGAAAAATCGTTGATATTAGAATTTCAGAAGTGTCAGCTAGACTTTTATCTAAAGGAATAATTCTGACAGTTAATGACAATGCTCTGGATAAAATGGCAAAAGAAGGATATGATCCGAACTTTGGTGCTCGTCCGCTAAATCGTCTAATTCAATCAAAAATACTAAACCCAATTGCTAACGCAATAATCGGAGAAGGTGCAGGAAAAGGGGACAGTGTTGTTGTGGATGTGAAAGAAGGGGAATTCTTTGTTGATGTTTCAAAACATAAAAAATCAAAGTCTCGAGTGAAGGCTAACGCTTAAGAGGGATAAAAAGCCCCGCAGATTCAATAGAATCTGCGGGGCTTTTGCCTGCTTGCTTTATTTTAATTTTGGAGTATAAATAGCCAAAACCAGTACTTATGAAAAATCTTTTGTATTTTTTGGCCAGTATTATTTTACTGACATCTTGCTCAGAAGAGTACACCCCAACACTTTCAGAAATTCAGTCTAACATTACAGATCAGACGCTTGTTGGTGATTCTCTTTCTTATAAATATTCTAAAAACAGAACAGCAATTTTTAAATGCGAAGTAAGAGGGGAAGATACTCTCTTGTTTGTTTTTGCAAACAAAGAGGGACTTTTGATAGATGCCTTGGTTAAAGAAAATGGTGAGATTGTTATTGTTTCTGACACGATCATTGGCCGGTCAAAAGAAGAAGACCATAAAAAAAGGGTTGAAAGCTTATTAAGGGCTTTTAATAAAGATATTCCTAAAAAAGAACCGCACTAGCTGCGGTTTTTTGTTTTGTCGTGTGCAGGTTTGAATCCAAATAAACCTCTAATATAAAAAACCTCAAGCTAATCGCCTGAAGTTTTTTACAGTGTGCGCCGGGAAGGAATCTTACGTCGTCATAAATTCCTCTTTGAAAACCTCTCGGTTTTCAATACTTTCCTCCACGGGGAAACTTCCGTTTCCCCGACCCCCTTCACGGTTCGAATCCGCACAATATTTATAAATATAAAAAACCTGAAACAAAAAGTTCCAAGTTTTTTTATATTGTGCGCCGGGAAGGATTCGAACCTTCGTAGGCCTAAGGCCGACAGATTTACAGTCTGTTGTAATTGACCGCTCTACCACCGACGCAAGTAATTGCACTATAAACGAAATTTCAAATTATTTCAAGGCTTTTTTGGATTTATCCTAGGTCGATTAATCCCCAAAAAACCTTGCTTTTTATATTGTAGAATGATATAATTGACAACAGTATAGATTACTAGTGTAATTTTTTGCCATGTTAACACAAAGCGAAGACATAATAAAAGATTTTATAAATAAAATCCTAGAAGAAAAAGGGGTTTTATCAATGGACAAGGAAGTTGTAGATCAAATGAGAAGTGATTTAACGGATAGGCTTGAGACAAGAATCAATGCTTCAGTTTTGGAAAACATTCCAAAAGATAAACTTGAAGAGTTTGAAGCTCTTCTTGATAAGGACAATGATTCTGATATTCAGGTATTCATTTCCAAGAATGTTCCAGACCTTGATGCATTAATTGCGTCAACAATGATTTCCTTTAGAAATATTTACTTCGGCGTAGCCGCTTAAAACAATGCCTGAAAGCCTTCCAGAACTCGATCCTAAAAATGAAAATTTAAATAGAAAAAAGACCCCTCAAAAAAATGCAGGAGGCTCTGATTCGTTGATTGTTGAAACAAAGTGGGATGACAGTGATTCTTTGGAAAAAGGAAAGAAGCCAAATAACCAACCAGAGAACAAAATACAGGAACAAGAAATAAAAGGTAAAAAACCAAAAATAAAAGTTGGTATCGTTGACGTTTCTTCTGGAATAGAAGATAAAGCAATTGACGCAGCTGAAAGAGAGCTCGAAAAGAAGAACGCAGAATCAAAAGGCGTTAAGGGATATTTTGGCCGACTTTGGAATAATTATTTTTATGATTATGAGAGATCAAAAGCAAAAAGAAAGGCTAAAAAGAATATAGAAGATTCAAAAAATCTATATGCTAACGAAGAAGATGGTTCTATTTCTTCTGATAAGACAGCCAAGCTTGTAACTGCCAAGAGATTTATTGAAGAAGTTGAAGGGTTAATCCACACAGAAGCAGGAGAAGCGAGAGAGGTTCTAAATGCAGAAACAGCAGAAGGAAAGAAAGTGGAGGGAGAGATAAGAGGACTTATTGATCTGTATGTAGAAAACAAAATAAGTAAAGAAGATTTTGATAGTAGAAAAAATGTAATACTTTCTTCAACAAAAGAAGCCATGTCTAAAGAAGTCTTAGACAAGGGTGTTATTTATGCTGACAACATATTGGAGGCGGCAGAGCAGATAAAGGCTCTTATGGAACACAGCGATGGGTTAGACAAGCTTGATTATGATCTTGAGATCGTTCTTGGAAAAGCAAAAACAGGAGTTAGGACAGAGGCAAACTACAATAAGATAGATAAGTTCACTAACTTCGTTATGGAGTCTAAGGTTGGTAAATATGTAAATGAAGCAACTCTTGCTAGTGCGATTGCGATTACTTCAGGGATTCTTTCCTTTGCAACAAAAAGCAAAATTTCTCAAACACTAAGAAGTAAAATAACTTTTGGAGCAGGGGCTCTTATTACTGGGGTTGGAGCTGGACTTCGTGAATCAAGAAAAGTAAAACTTGAAAGAAAGTCACACTCAAGACAAATGGCTGAAGGACGAGAAGGGGATGAAGAAAACGAAAAAGAATCTGCACGAAGAGACAAGATGGAAGAGGCTCGTTATGAGACTGTCGGGGCAAAAAATATGATGGACAGTCTGTCTAAAACATTAAAGCCTGAGGCTACTGAAAAAGAAGTAGAGGCTTACTTCAATGAAAAAATGAATTTTCTTGCAAACGCAGAAACCAGAATTCAGATGTCTGACAAAGAAAAGATTGACCTGCTTCACTATACAGATGTCACTCTAGTTGAAGAAGAGAGATTCGCACTTGATTTGGCGAAAGCTAAGGCAAAAGTTGAATTGAGAAAACTTGTTGAAGAAGGAAAGGTAAAAATCCCAGCGGGTCAGAGCTTCGATGACTACTTGAGAGGAAATGTTGAAACTCAAACAAAACTAATTCGAGAGGGAGATGAAGAAAAGGGAGTTGAAGGAATGAAGGACAAAGATAGAATTTTCCGAAAGATGAAAAGAGGAAGAGTGGCGAAAGCTGTTGTTAAAGGACTTGCGACCGGTCTTCTAGTTGGAACCGTTACCCAAGAAATTGGAGCGGCCTTTCAGCAAAACAAAATTGGATTCTTTGAGAAAATGTTTGATAAAGCATTTAAACTTGAGAACAAAGGAGTTGATCATGCCACATTCCTCGAGTCTGTTCGTGGTTGGATTCAGAATGGAAAATTTGGAGGTGGAGACATGTCGTTCTCTGGAACAGAGCTTCTTCCGACAGTTGAGTTTAAGATAGACGACAATACTTTCTGTCTTCCTGAAGGGTATGACATTGTTGAAGTTGATCAGAAGATAGATGGCTATGCTTTGATGAAAGATGGAGAGGTTATTTTGAATTACTTTACAGTTAATGAAAACGGAACTCTAACAGACGAAGCAAAAGAAGCTTTCTTGAAAGAGGGAATAAGATTTGATGAATATATTTCTAGCGTAGAAGCTGATGATATCGTTCGAGAAATAACAGATGATGAATTCGTAGAAAATCACGCCGACGCTACAGAACATATAAAAAGAGATCTCTGGTATGGGAACGATACTCCTTCACCTTTGTTTGATAAGAATGAGCTTAAGCTTGATTGGGGAGGAGTTGATGGAAAGGGAATAGACGCAAACGGAAATTATGTTTTTGATATGAGCAGAATGACAGAGGGTGGATCATTCCAAGGTCTTGAAAGTGCCGACGCCAAAGAACTTCTTGCCGAAGGAAAACTAAAAATTCTTCTTTCTGCGTCAGACGGAACACAATCACATCCTTTCGAAGTAACTCTTAATCCTGATGGTTCCGCTACAATTGATCCAGACAGTCCTGCAGGAAAGTTGTTCGATATGCACAACGGAAAAGCAGAATTCTTGGGTCGCTACGCTGAAGTTGCAGAAGTCCGAGGAGAGACTGATGGTGTTGAACACGTCAGAATTCTTGCAACTTATGTTGGAGATGGAATGGATAAAATAACTGATACAGTGGATGGTGGAAGCGAAGACATAATAGAAACAGTAATCTGGGATATTGGAGAGCCAGCGGTAGATGGAACATTTGTTGATCCAACACTACCTCCAATCATTCCACTTGATCCTAGACGAGGTCTTGGTGGAACAAAGAGAAAGACAAAAGAGCAAATCGCAGAAGCTCGTAAAAAACTAAACCCTGAACCAGCTAAGGACCAAAAAGTCCCTAAGAATGGTGAAGAAGGAGAATATGTGGAAGAAGAGTCAGCTTGGAGAAGTGGTCTTGATCAGTGGAGAGCAGGATCTGCCGATGCTCCAGTTAGAGCTTATAGACAAGTAGATTCCAATATTCCATTTTCAGAAAGTGAAAATAGCTTCGAATCAGTTCCTGGATATCCTCTTCTTACAAAAGAAATTTTGAAAAACCTTGAAGGTAAAAGTGAAGAGCAACTCAAGAACATGTACATCTCTAATGTTAGAGGACTGGAAAATGCAGAAGAGTCTAACGAAGTATACAAAGCAGTGGGAGCAATCCTTGCGATGGACTCTATTATTGATTATTTGGATTACAAAAAGGAGACAGGCGAAGAGATAATTTCTAAAGAAGACTTCATAAAATCAAAGAGAGATGGTGGAATTGGAGAATCTGTTCTTAGACCTTCAGAGTATACAAAGAATTATCTAAAAAATCTTAAAGAAAAAATTCAATCTCTAAAAGATGAGAAGAAAGACTTTGAAGATAAGGTGGATGCAGATAAAAATGACAAAAAATCAAAAGACGAAATAAAAAGTCTTAAAAATAGCATAAAGATGCATGAAGAAATGATGAAAGAAGCTGACTTCCTCCTTGGTCTAAACAAGAAAGAAATAATGAGAGAAATGAGAAAAAGAAAAGGTGAAGATGTTAAGGACTGGGACGAAAATAGACCACGAGAAGCTGGAGAGGACGAAGATACTGAGATAGTCGAGGCTCCACCTAGAATTGTAACGAGAGATATGATGGATACAAACAAGATAAAGGAGATAAACGAGTCAGGGCAGAGAGGCTCAAGAGCAGAGAACCAGGGTCAAACAGCTACATCTATTGGAGGGGCTAATAATTCAGGTTGGAAGGCTGCCACCAAGGACGACGCGGCGCCAAAAGGGACTCCTCAAAGTTAAATTTTACAAAAATAGCCTTTTATGATAAAGTCTTAGGACTAATAAATAAAGGATTTTAAGATATTTTATGGCATCACAAGACAGACTATTCAAACTAGCGTGCGCGACCTGCAAAAGGGTTAATTACTATTCCAGCAAGAACAAGAAACTAGTTACTAAAAAAATAGAACTTAAGAAGTTCTGTAAGTGGTGTAAAAAAAGCACTACTCATAAGGAGCTTAAGAAATAATAAAAAATCCCGCAAAAGCGGGGTTTTTTATTATTTGAAGGCGGGTGATGAAGGAATCGAACCCTCGCCAGCGGTTTTGGAGACCGCTGTTCTGCCACTAAACTAATCACCCTTTGTTTTCAAACTATATCAAAATAAGTCCTTTTTGCCCAGTTTGCTTATTTTTTCTTAAACCAAGTTCTTTGTCTCTTTACATACTGCCAAGTAGATTTTTCTAGCTCCTCAATCATTTCTTTTTTGGACATTTTGTCTTGCAGGTGGAGTGCCACAAATCTGCACTCAAGTCCGAGTTCTTCCATACGACGCCAAGATACACCAGAGGAGTGGAGTTTTCTGGCTTCATTTATCATTCCGGACTTGATGCGCGCGAGTAGGCGAGTATGGATTTTTTTCTTCAGTTCTTCGTTGGGTAAATCGACGTAAACAGTCTCAACATCATACTTTGGTTTTGCTTTTATTTTTGGAACTTTACCTAGAGCCTTTGCGATTTCAATTGCCCTTATCAGTCGGACGCGGTTGTTTCGGTCAATTTCACGGTATCTAGTGGGATCTAGTTTCTTAAGTGTTTCGAGTAACTTTTTTGTTTCAAGTTTTTCTAGTTTTTTTCGTAACTCTTTGTTTGGAGGAACTTCTGGGAGAATTATTCCTTTAGTAATTGCATCAACATAGAATCCTGTCCCTCCGACAAGAACGGGAAGATTTCCACGAGAGATTATTTCATCGATTATTTTCTCGGCGTCCTTTTTGTAATCAGAAACAGAATAAACTTTTTTTGAACTCACCACATCTAACATGTGATGGGGAATCAGCCCCATTTCTTTTTTTGTAACTTTCCCAGATAGAAGATCTAATCCTTTGTAGACTTGCCTTGAATCGGCAGAAACAATCTCGGCTGTTATTCCAAGTCCTTTTAGTTTTTTTGCGAAATCAATAGATACCGCTGTTTTTCCAGAAGATGTTGGACCGACAATAGACATAATGAAAGGTTTTTTCACGAGATTAGATTAGCAGAAATTACCATTTTGACAAAGTCGGGTTAATAAAGTAATGTATGAAAAATTGTAAGTATGGAAAACATAATTGATAAAAAAGCGAGAATTGACAATCTTTTTGGATTTCTATGTGAAAGAGAAATGCACATGTCTATCTCTAATATGCAAAGAGATTTTCTGTTTGCGTTAAGAAGATTTGATGTCGAAAAAGAAAAAATTGAGATGAACGAAAAATCTAAGGTTGATGCAAAATACGCCATTTTAGTAACATATGAGACAATTGTTGATCTTCTTGAAAAAGTTAGGAATGACGAAATGAATGGTGAGATGAATTTTCAGCTCATCGTTGATCAAAAGAAATCTTTATTTGAATTAACTGAAGTGCCTGCTGTGTAAGCAGGTTTTTTTGTGCCCGGGGAGAGAATCGAACTCTCATACCTTGCGATACACGATTTTGAGTCGTGCGCGTCTACCAATTCCGCCACCCGGGCATTTATGTTATAGAGTCAAGAAACTTTCTTCCTTGACCACTTTTTAAAAACTTTTCTCTACTTCTTGCTGCTTTATAGTCCCCATACTCTTCCTGGTGTATTAAGTAAAAAGGTGAGTGTTTCTTTGTTGATATGTTTTTTCCCGAATTGTGCTCATCTAATCTTTTTTCAATATTTTTCGTTATTCCAACATATCTCCACTTCTTTTCACTACTTTTTATTACATACAGATAGATCACAAAATTATTATCTACCACCAGCCGAAGGCTGGCAAGTTCCGCTTTACCCGCCTCCGGAGGGCACCCGGGCAAGGGTTTAACTATTTTGAATTTATATCACACATTCTTAATATATTAAAGTTTGTCTCTATTTTCTATTCTGTTACAATCTAATCTATGCAAGGAAGATATGAAAACTCAATATTTTTTATAGATGTAGACAAGGTTGTTCCAAACCCGTATCAGCCTCGTCGGGAATTTGAAGAAGGACCTCTTCGTGATCTAGCTGACTCAATCCGCCAATACGGAGTTCTTCAGCCTCTTACCGTTTCTCGCATTGAGAAAGAGACCCCAGACGGAATAAAGACCGAATATGAACTAATTGCTGGAGAGCGCCGTTTGCGTGCTTCTAAGCTAGCAGGGCTCTCTCAGGTGCCTTGTGTAATCCGTGTGGGGGACGACAATCGAACAAAACTCGAACTTGCGATTATTGAGAATCTCCAAAGAGAGGATCTTAATGCTGTTGAAAGAGCTAGAGCTTTTCACCGTCTTGCTGATGAATTCAAATTCACTCACGCGGACATTGGAAAGAAAGTAGGGAAGAGTCGTGAATATGTTTCAAACACAATGCGACTTCTTTCTATGCCACAAGAAATTCTCGACGCTCTCTCTCAAGGAAAAATAACAGAAGGACACACTCGTCCTCTTATGATGTTGTCTGAGAGACCAGAAGAACAGATGGTTTTATTTAAGGAAATAGTTTACAAAAAAATTACAGTTCGTGAAGCAGAAAGAATTTCTCGCCGAATCGCTGTAGACCGAGCGAGAAAGAAAGAGCTTCTTCCTGATCCAGAAATTCTAGATCTTGAAGATGTTTTGCATGAAGCACTGGGAACTAGAGTTCACATTCAGAAAAAAGAATTTGGTGGAACCATTTCAATCGACTTTTTTACACCAGAAGATTTGCAAGAAATTGCTGAGCTTCTAAAACAAAAGATGGCAGGGAATCCAAATGAAAGAATAGATGAATATATTCAATCTCAAAAAGAAGAAAACCCGGCAGAAACACCAACTGTAGAAAGTTTGGTTAGTGAGGCAATCAGAGAGGAAATTCCAGAAAATATTCCTGTTGAAAATCCAGAAAACATAGGTGCACCGATAGACGATAGAACTGAAGAACAGAAAAAGGACGACGAGAAGAAAGAAGACGAAGATTTATATAATATAAAAAACTTTTCTCTTTAGTTTTTCGGAATTATATTATCAAGAGTTTCCTTGGCTTTTAGGTATCTTGTTATTCGCGCCCTAGCTTTTGATGTCTTGGTGTATTCTAGCCACTTTTCGCTTGGGTGAGCGTTTTTTGCAGTGTCGATTTCTACGAGGTCTCCAGACTTCAGTTTTGTATCAAGAGAGACGTATTTGCCATTTACTCGTGCTCCACGAGCCCTGCTTCCTATAGACGTGTGAACAGCGTAAGCGAAATCAAGAGTAGATGCTCCTTCTGGAAGATCAATAATGTCTCCCTTTGGAGTAAGAGCAAAAACTCTATCTCGGAAGAAATCCATTGATAAGTTTTCGAAGAATTTATCAACATCAGTAATTTTTTTCTGAGCTTTAGAGAGTTCTTTTATCCAAGCAAATTGTCCGGTTGGATCATTTTTGTGAAGTGGAATTTTTTCTTTGTAAGCAAAGTGAGCCGCAACTCCGTATTCAGCTTCTTCGTGCATCTGTCTTGTTCTAATTTGGATTTCAGCAATTCCTCCTGTTCCTGTGAAAATAGTTGTATGAAGTGATTTATAGCCGTTCGGTTTTGGCAGAGCGATGTAGTCCTTTATTCTTCCAGGCAAGGGTCTCCAGAGGCCATGAATCATTCCGAGTGTGTGATAGCACTGCTCGACAGTGTTTACTACAACGCGAAGGGCCATTATGTCGTGAACTTTTTCTATATCCATATCGTAACGGATAAGTTTTTTATACAAGCTATATAAATGTTTTACTCTTTTGTCTATAACGAAATTTTCAATTCCGTGTTTCTTCATTTCTTTTTTAAGAACTTTTTCAATTTCAGTTAGATATCTTTCACTTATCCCTTTTTTCTCAGACAAGAGATCCTGAACAAGTTTGTGTTCCTTTGGATAAGCATAAGGAAAGGCTGCGTCTTCAAGCCGGCCTTTTAGAAGTCCCATTCCGAGTCTGTTTGCTAGTGGGGCATATATTTCGAGAGTTTCTTTTGCAATGCGCTCTCTTTTGTCAGGACGAACGAATTCGAGAGTTTCGGCATTGTGCAGGCGGTCGCAAAGTTTTACAACAAGCACGCGCATATCTTCAGCCATTGCCACAAAAAACTTTCGAAGGTTCTCAACACTGCGTTCCATTCCTCGATACTTAACTTTTCCAAGTTTTGTAACACCACGAACAATATAAAGAAGTTCTTTGCCAAACTCTTTTTCAAAATCTTTTTCTGTAACTTCTGTATCTTCTATTACATCGTGCAAAAGTC
>CAYZIU010000019.1:0-2371 GCA_964478575.1 uncultured Candidatus Saccharibacteria bacterium
AGGATCAAGGACATAACGTCCGCGTCCGATTTCTAACGGGATGAAAAAACATAAAATCATCTTTTGGATCACAACAAGTATAATATTTATCTTCGAAGGAGTGATGCCCGCTCTCACTTCACAAAGTGAAATGTCTATCCAAGGCATTGTAGGTCTCGGATATCCGCTCTATTTCGTAACATTACTCACAGTATTCAAGGTTCTCGGGTCTATTGTACTTATCGTTCCAAAGTTTCCTCGTAATGTAAAGGAGTGGGCGTATGCAGGATTTGGAATAGATTTCACATGTGCATTTGTTAGTCTTTGGGTAGTTACAGGATTCAGTGCAATGCTTGCGATACCCGTCATAGCATTCATCATACTCGCACTCTCATACAAGTCTTATCACAAGATTACCTCTTAAGCCTTGTAACTGGCCTACCTGCAAGGTAAAATTACCTGTATATGAAAAAAGCCAAGGAGACGTCCAATGTCAAAAATATTTCAATAATATTTTTGTCTTTTGCTGTTGGTGGATTACTTATGTATATATTAATAAACGAAAAGGAATCCTTTGTTCCGAAATTTTCTGAAAACAGATATACAGACGAATACGAATATATCTCACCCCTACTAGAATGTGACACTTATGAGTCTAACGAGCTTGCTTGGTTTGATAATAAAATAGAAAACAAAGCAGAAGAGTTAATGTCTAATGGAAACACAACCCACATCTCTTACTACTTCAGAGACTTGAATAACGGAATTTGGTTTGGAATAAACGAAAAAGAATTATTTTCTCCAGCCAGCCTGTTCAAAACCCCAGTGATGATATCCTACTTAAAACAAGCTGAGGAAAATCCAGAACTACTCAGTAGAAAAATTGTCTTTACTGAAGCAGATAAAAATTACGAAAAACAAAACATAAAGCCAGCTACAGAAATGGAGATTGGCAAAAGCTATACCATCGAGGAGGTCATTAACCGAATGATAATATACTCTGACAATAGCGCTCTTAGAATACTACTTCGGGAGGGAGACTCTTTTGCTTATAGAGTTTTTTATGACTTAGATGTTGGAATAAAATCAGATGAAGAGGGATTGGAGAATTTTATGTCTGTTTATGAATATTCTAGATTCTTTAGAATTTTATACAATGGTTCTTATTTAAATTTTGAAAATTCTAATAAAGCGCTTGAACTATTAACAAAAGTTGAGTTTAAAGATGGACTTGTTGCAGGAGTTCCTTCAGATATCCCCGTTGCACACAAATTCGGTGAGAGACAATTTGGCGAAGAGAAACAACTACACGACTGCGGTATTGTTTATCACCCAGAAAAACCATACCTACTATGTGTAATGACAAGAGGAAAGGATCTAAGCACTTTGCCCCAAGTTATATCTGAATTATCAAAAGTTACATACGAAGAAGTTTCCAAATCGCAATAGGCTGAATTGGTAAATTAAAAAACTCACATATATTCTGTGAGTTTTTTAATTTACCGACTTTTTTTATTTCTAAATAAGTAACCTGCAATTGGAATAGCAAAGAGAGCAAAACCTACACACCAAATTATTGATATAACACCATGATTCCCAATATCTGTGCCGTTCATAAGGGCACGTATAGCTTCAATAATATGCGTAACCGGCTGATTCTCTGCAAAGAATCGCAATCCTCTTGGCATACCCTCAGTAGGAACAAACGCGCTTGAGGCAAAGGTCAGAGGGAAAACAACAACGAAACCTATCCATTGAGTTGCTTCAACTGTTTTTGCTGCCAGTCCCATAACGGCCGAAAGCCAAGAAAATGCAAAAGTGAAAAGTAAAACAAGAGACAAAATATACATCCAATCAATAAATGAAGCTTCTGGACGGAATCCAACAAGAAGAGCAATACCAATCATGACAATCGAAGATAAAACATTACGAACCAAATCTGCCACAACATGACCCATAAGAACTCCCGAGCTTACTATCGGTAGAGTCTTTAAACGCTCAATAATCCCCTGCTTCAAGTCATTAGCAACGGACAGAGATGTTGTTGTCGCTCCGAAGGCGAGTGTTTGCACCAAGATACCAGCAACCAAGTAGTTTACATATGTTGTTCCTCCGGTATCTATTGCTCCACCGAATACGTAGCGGAAAAGGAGCATAAACATAACCGGAGAAATGATGATAGAAAGTATCTGATCGAGATTTTTGAATATATGACGAAGGCTTCGCATAATCAAAACAGCTGTATCTGAAAATACAAAAAATAGTTTTGAACGATTCATCGGTATAAGTTTTTGAGTTGTATTAGTCATGTTTTTCACTTGTCTCCGTAGAGTGCCCTGTTAATTTCAAAAATACATCATCAAGTGTGGGTTTATGAAGAGAAAATGTCTCA
>CAYZIU010000019.1:2381-8512 GCA_964478575.1 uncultured Candidatus Saccharibacteria bacterium
ACCTGCTGTAGCCATTGCATCTAGTACTCGCTTGAGATCAGAGACTGTCCCATCTGTAGCGATGCTTATCTTTCTCTCTTCTTCATCTACTTCTTTTGCCTCACCTGTCACTACACTGTTAGCTTTTGCAAAATCACTATCTTTATCTATAGTTACTTCCAATCTCTCTTTACCAACCATCGCCTTCAATTCATCAGCTGTACCTTCAGCAATAATTTTTCCGTGATCAAGAACAGCAATTTTGTCAGCCAGTTTATCTGCTTCATCTAAGTATTGAGTAGTAAGCACGATTGTTGTGCCTTGAGATAAAAGTTTTTTTATTATTTCCCATATAGTAATACGACTTCGAGGATCAAGTCCTGTTGTCGGCTCATCAAGGAAAAGAATCGGTGGGGTGGCTATTAGAGAAAGGGCTAGGTCAAGACGACGTCTCATACCCCCTGAATAGGTTTTTGCTGTTCGGTCAGCAGCCTCAACCAAATCGAACTCAGCGAGCAACTCTTCTGCTCGTGTACGAGCATCACTTTTTGATAAATGATACAAACGGCCCATCATAATTAGATTTTCTCTTCCTGTTAGAAGCTCATCCACAGCAGCATACTGCCCTGTAAGTCCAATCGAAGAACGAACTTCATTAGCGTCTTCTGTAATGTCAAAACCGTTAATTATCACCTTTCCGTCGTCTTGCTTTAAAAGGGTACTCAATATACGAATAGTGGTTGTTTTTCCAGCGCCGTTTGGTCCGAGAAGTGCCAACATTGTCCCCTCTTCAACCTCAAGATTTATACCCTTTAAAACATCAACTGATTTAAAGGATTTGGTTAGATTTTTTATTGAAATAATGCTTTTTGCCATAATGGTTCTGTATTGTATCATAGCTGAAATTTTTGTAAAAATTTGGTAGGATGATATATATGACAAAAACCTGTAAAGACGCCTGCGAAAGTTGTTTAATGCCGTTTTCAAAAGACCCGGGAGTTCGCGAAAGCGACAAATATTGTAGCTACTGTTTCAAAGACGGAAAATTCACCTATGAAGGAGACCTAAAGGGATTCAAAGAATTCGTATATAACGGAATGAGAGGAGTTGGTATACCAAAACTAAAAGCCAAATTTTACACTTGGTTGGTGCGTTTCGCTCCTAGATGGAAGAAACAAGGTTAAATAATAAAAATCCCAAATAACTGTATAATAAGAACACTCATAACACTCAATAATATAAATGAAAATAAACATACATCTCAGGGACAAATTCGGTATTTCTCGCAACGAAGCTGAGAGACTTCTAAAAGCCGGACAAGTGAAAGTAAACGGCAAGCCAGCAAACGGATCCGTGGAAGTAGTTGCGAAAGATAAGGTTGAAATAACTAAAAAGATTCATGAAAAAGAATATTTCGCCTACAACAAACCATATGGACTTCTAACTCAAGGAAAAGCCGAGGAGAAGAGCGTTGTCACTCTTTTCAAAAAACATCACCTCTTCCCCATTGGACGACTCGATAAAGACTCTGAAGGGTTAATGATACTAACTAACGACGGATCAATTACTGCAAAAGTCCTAGAAGCTGAATCGAAAAAAGAAAAGGAATACGAAGTAGAGACAGATAAACTAATTCCCAAAAAGGCAGAAACCACTTTCCGCGCAGGAATGAATAGCCGAGAGCTAGGCAAACTAAAGCCAGCAAAAGTAAAAATAACCGGAGACAAGAAAGCTCGAATCTCGATAATTGAAGGAAAGAAACATCAAATCAGAATTATGTTCCTTGAAATGGGAGCAAAAGTGACAAGACTAAAAAGGGTTAGGATTGCAAGTGTGGAAATTGGAGGACTAAAGGCTGGACAGAAACGACCTCTAACAAAGAAGGAGCTGGCTAGTTTGATAAGTTAAATACTACTTGACAAATAAACAGAATAGTGCTATCATACTAGAGTACGCACATTGATTGAATTCATCCCGCTAAGGCCGAGGGTCTGAACGGAGCGTATTGTATAATTGAAGTCTATTTCGCAATACCTCTCTTAAGTGTAAGCCAGCTTAAGAAATAAAAGAGGTATCCCCTTTCATGTTTGAAAGGAAAAACCCGGCTGGGTATTAGGAACGGCAAAAAGCTGATTCCTTAAAAAAATACTGACAACCTGCAATGAAAATTGCGGGTTTTCTATTGATTTTTTATAACAAAAAGACTACTATGGCCTCAAAATACAGAAGTAATGAACATTATAAAAACAAAAGAGGATATCCAAATATCTATACTTTCTGAAGATGACGCTGAAGAGCTCTTTCTTTTAATCTACAGGAACCGGGAACACTTGTCTCAATTTGGAGAAGGCACGGCAAAAAAATACCCGGATGTTGAATCGGTAAAACAAAGTATCCGTGCCTGCCCGCTCGAGATGGTCAGATTCGTAATAAAAAATAATGGGGCAATAGTTGGGTTCATAAGAATAACCCAGAAAAATATTCGTTTGGCTGAAATAGGATATTACCTCGGAAAGGAATTCACAGGAAAAGGCTATACCAAAATAGCAGTAACCCAAATAGAGGAATATGCAAAAAATACTTTAGAGATAAAAGAGATCTATGGAGTTGTAAAAAAAGACAATATCGCCTCTATTAAGGTATTACGGAGTTGTGGTTTTAATAAGGAAGTAAGCTGTAAAAATGAAATAGCTTTATACAAGGAAATCGGCAACTAGCCGATTTTTTTTATTTCTTAGAAGAAGTAGCTGTTGAGCTTGTAGAATTTTCTTCTGCCTCAATCCTTTCTGCTCGTTCTTTTGAAAGAGATGGGATCATTTCTACAATGTCATCAGTAGACTGAAAACCTGTCATAACCTCATCGTTTATAATGAGAGCCGGCAATTTTGTGTCTTCAATTTTAAATATAGAAATAAGGGAACGAACAGCTGACAGGTCTAGTGAGTAATCAAAAGAATAAACTCGAACATTTGGAAATTCATCCCGAAGATCAGTCAATGCATAACCCTGCTTAGCACATTCGCTACAATTCGCTTCTGTTGTGTAGAAATATAAAACTACAACCATCTCATCATCCGCTCCACATCTCTCACGAATATTCTTCATAAGTAGGTAGTCTTTTATCTGAAGAAGGGAGTAGAACTTTTTTAGTTGTTCAACTTGCTCTTTGTCTCCAATATTTTCTTCTGAATATTCTATTTTTTCGGCAAATACAGAAAGTTCTTCAGATAGGGCTGTATTGTCTACATCCTTACAAGCCAACTCTTCGAGAAGGGCGAACTGTGTCTCGGTAGACAAAATATCGAGAGAAATATTGTCTTGAATATTGTTTAGTGACTCAATTTTTTTGGTTGAAAAATAACTAGAAAGTAAAATCGCACAACCAAAAACCAGAGCGGTAATGATGAAAGAAACTATATATCTTTTTAAATCTTTATTTTTCATAATTTATCTCCATTTAACTTGTTTACCAATAATCGCAGAATACATTGCCTTTATGATCCAGAACGGAGCAACGAAACTATAAATCAATACGAAATACACGAAACCAAGAGAGGCAAATTTAACCTTTAAGTCTGACATCTTAACCCCTACAACAAAAGTGAAAACTGTTACAAGATACAAGGTTATACCAAGCATCGTTATGAGGTTTGTGTTTAGGTAAAACAAATCGAAATTAGGAGAAAAATTGAAAGCATTTACACCTCTAACAGAAATCTCACTTATTTGAGAAGAAGCGAAAGCCACACTGTTTGAAAATAGCGTAACAAAAAGATGGATCACAGCAACAAGTCCCACAACACCGAACGGAACTGTGAACATTGCAAATACTCCAAATTTTTTATTAAAAAGGTATTTTCTATAATCTACGGTATTCATAATGAATCCATAAATCCATCTGAGTCTCTGTCTATACAAACCTTTTATTGTTCGAGGTGAAAAAGTATAAACAAAAGCCTTGTGGCAATTAACAATTTTCATATTGTTAACCTGCATTCGGTAAGCAATTTCCATATCTTCTGTTTGGTGTGCTGATCTAAATCCCCCAATCTTCTCAAATACTTCCCTGCGGTAAAAAGAAAATGGCCCGGGAGTAACATGAATTCCTCCGATCATACCAAGAACTTTTTTCAAAAATACTCCCATAAAATATTCAACTCTCTGGGCTACTTGAATTGGATTTTTAGGGTCATGAATTATTACATTCGGGGCAACTGACATAACCTCTTTATCTTCAAAATAAGAAACTATACGAGTAAGGGCTTCTGGGTGCACAAATGAGTCCGCATCTAAACAACCAATTAACTCTGCTTTTGAAGTTTCTATACCGAGATTAACAGCGGTATGCTTCCCACCATTTTCTTTTTTGACCAAGGTAATTCTAGGATTGCTTTCATACTCTTTCATCTTCTCCCATGTGTTGTCAGTACTTCCATCGTCAACCAACATTATTTCTATTTTATTTTTTGGATACTTTAAAGCAAGGAGTGACTTAACTGTTTTATCTATGGTCTCCCCTTCGTTCCAACAAGGAACAATAATTGAAACTGTTGGATACCTTTTTGGAGCTTTTTTATTTTCATCATTTTTAATTTCTCCCCTTTTTTCAAAGTAAGAAACGATTAGAAAAACCTGCGCGTAAAGCGCCAGAAAAGTAGTTCCGTATAGGATTATAGTGTTTATTCCTTGCACAGGCTTAAAAATAAAGAGATTCTTCTCTTTCCAGCATTATAACACAAAAGTGCTTATATTTAAAGCTTTTTAAACAGCCCTAAATTATCACCGTTTTGGTATAATTAACAGATAAAAGTAATAAAAAATACATGGAAAACAAACTATCCCAACCAGTTGCAATAATTATTGCTGGAGTCCTTGTGGCCGGAGCGATCCTGCTATCAAATATGCAAAAACCGTCTGATACACAAAAGGAGGTAAAAAAATTTGAAGTTGCTAAAGTAACTCAAGACGAACACATAAGAGGTTCTTTGTCTTCGACAATAATTGCAATTGAATATTCTGATACAGAGTGTCCATTCTGCAAAGTCTTTCATAAAACAATGGCAGAAGTTTTTAATGAACGAGGAGACTTTGCTTGGGTCTACAGACACTTCCCTCTTTCAATTCATCCAAAAGCATATAACGAGGCGATCGCCACAGAATGTGCCGCCGACTTAGGAGGAAACAATGCCTTCTGGGCATATATAGATAGAATTTTTGAAATAACTCCTTCAAACGATGGACTTGATGTAAACGAGTTACCAAAAATAGCCAGCTACACTGGACTCAATCTTTCAGACTTTGAAACATGTCTAGCTTCTGGAGAATATGATTCCGCTGTGGCCGAAGATATTGCGTCTGGAGAGGCTTCTGGAGTGCGAGGAACACCGCACACAATCCTTCTTAACCAAAAGACAGGAGAGACAGTAATCATCTCTGGGGCTCAGCCAAAAGAAGCAATCAACTCCGCAATCGACAGCTTGCTTAAATAAAACCGAACACAAAAATCCCCTCACAAATGTGAGGGGATTTTTTTAATCAAAATAGTTTTTAAGTTTCTGGATTTTTTCGTGGTTTCGAAGTTTATCATGAACCTTGGCCTCGATCTGTCGGATACGTTCACGAGTAACACCGAATTCCTGTCCAACTTCTTCTAGGGTGTGTTGTACGCCATCAATTAATCCATAACGAAGTTCGAGAATTCTTCTTTCCTTTGGAGATAACTCATCCAAGACTTCTTTGAAGTGGTCCGCTAGAATTCTTCTAGAAACTTCTTGGTCTGGTCGTAGGATCTTCTCATCGGCGATAAATTCACCAAGAGTAGATTTATCTTCATCGTCTCCAATTGGCTGCTCCAGACTTCTTGTGTCTTGATTGATTTGTTCAATAGTATGAACCTTTTCAACCTCAATTCCCATCTCAGTTGCAATCTCTTCAGCAAGTGGTTCTCTTCCAAGGTCTTGTCCCAGTCGGCGAACAACTTGTTTATATTTTGAAATTGTTTCCACCATGTGCACTGGAATTCTGATTGTTCTAGATTGATCAGCGAGCGCTCGAGTGATTGACTGTCGAATCCACCAAGTCGCATAAGTTGAAAATTTATAACCCTTTGTCCAATCAAATTTTTCAACTGCCTTAAAGAGTCCCAGGTTTCC
>CAYZIU010000019.1:8522-10196 GCA_964478575.1 uncultured Candidatus Saccharibacteria bacterium
AAGGAGGGACAACCCAGAACTTCTTCCGTCATATTTTTTTGCGATAGAAACCACGAGACGCAAGTTTGCACGAGCAAGAAGGTTCTTGGCTTCTTCATCTCCCGCTTCAATTCTCTTGGCAAGTTCTCGCTCATCTGCTCCAGAGATAAGTGGATATTGTCCGATTTCTTTTAAATAAATTTGAATTGAATCGTGATTTGTCTGAGTTACTCTTCCGGTTGTTGGAGCCTCAGCTAGTGAAGAACTGTCCAAGTCTAGGAGGTTTCCTCCTTCTAGCACATCAATACCAGCCTGCTGAAGGCGGTCATATAACTCTTCGAGGAATATAACATTTTGTTCAATGTCAGGAAAAGTTTTCAAAATCTCGTCATAAGTAACAAATCCTCTCTTTCTTCCTTTTGCAATAACCTCTTCTTTTCTTTTTTCTAAAATTTCTAGCTTTTTATCTTTTATTTTTTTTACAGGTTTTTTTGCTACTACCTTTTTGGCAACAACTTTTTTCTTTATAACCTTTTTAATGACCTTCTTTTTTGGGATAGGCTTTTTCTTAGGAGTAGCTTTTTTGACCACTTTCTTTACGATTTTCTTTTTTGTTTTTGGTTTTGCTTTTGTTTTTTTAGACATAGATTTTTAAACTTTAACTGATAAGGTTTTTATTTCTCCGATTCTTTTTGTTAACTCTTGGCACTTTTTTAAAATTTCTTCTGCTTTCTTGGGGTCTCCGTTTTTTTCCGCTTCCTTCAAATCATCCATCAGAAACTTTAACTTCTTTTCTATTTGAATTCTCTCAAGAGCAACCATTAAATCTTCAATCAAATCTTTTATCTTTACACTGCTACCAAACATATTTTCTGCTCTGAGTGCTCTTTCTTCTATCTCTTTCTCTGTTAGCCTCTTTATCCTTGTATCTAGATCCTCTTCCGTCAAACTCTGAAACTTCTTATTCATCTCAGCTTTGTCGAAGGGAGGAGATTCTTTTCCGCTCCAAATCAAGTATATACCTTCAATCGCGTTTATTATTCTATCTTCCTGAGAAACTGACGCTTGTGGAATCTTAGAGGGTGAAAAGTCTACATCCGTCTGATTTTCTAATTTTACCTTATCCACCTCTTCACGAACAGAGTTATCATCGATTCCAAGCTCTCTTGCAACTTCCTTAATTGCCTCTGCTTGTTCAATTTTGTCTTCCATAACTTTTATTATCGGAAGAATTCTTTTCTTTACTTGCAGAGATCTTTCGCTTTTGGGATATTTTTCTCTTATTTTATTTAACAAATATTCAATTCCGGTCTTTGATTTATCTGTCATCAAAACCCAAACATCAGCATTTTCTCTTATCTGGTCCGCCGGATCTTTTCCGCTTTGGATTTCTATAACCTCACTTCTAACTTCGAGCGCATAAGAGATCATCAGTGCCCTTTCGAGTGCCTTAATCCCGGCGTCATCAGAATCAAAACAAAATTGAACTTTGTCCGCGACTCTTCCCACAAGCATAATATGTTCAGGAGTAAGAGCTGTTCCGCTCGTTGCTACTGTATTTTTTGTTCCAGCTTGGTGAGATAGAACAACATCAAACTGACCTTCAACAACAATGACTTTTTTACTTTTCAAAATATCCCCCTTGGCCTTGTCGTAACCATAAAGAATTTTTGATTTGTGAAAAACTTTTGTCTC
>CAYZIU010000020.1:0-602 GCA_964478575.1 uncultured Candidatus Saccharibacteria bacterium
CGTAAATATACATCAATGTCAAAATCATTATAATGCGCCTTAAAAGGTCGCGCCTCTGCCCCACCAGTTGTTATCTCTAGTGTGGGAGTTTCAACTTCCAAAAATCCTTCATTTAAAAGAAAGTTACGTGTAGAAGACCAAAATTGAGCTTTTTTTATAAATATTTCTTTTAGTTCTGGATTCATAAGGATATCTAGATATCTCTTACGATACCGCTCGTCATCATCTGTAATCCCGTGCCACTTATCAGGAAGAGGTAAAATACTTTTTGATGCCATCATCCAATCAGTAACTAAAATACTTTGCTCTCCTCTGTCTGTTGTAAAAAATGTTCCTGTTACAGATACGAAGTCTCCAATGTCTACAGTATTAAAAAATAGATCGAATTTCTCTTCTCCAATTTCATCTTTTTTTAGGACAGCTTGAAGTTTTGCTGTTCCATCAAAAAGAGGAATAAATAGTATTGCTCCCTGTCCACGAACGGCCATCGCTCTACCGGCCACAGATTTTACTTCTGTGCTTTTGGATAAATTATCAAAATCATTTTTCACTTCAAGTAGCGAAAAATCTCTTGGAACCCTAGCAGGAAAAGCCGACATTCC
>CAYZIU010000020.1:612-9578 GCA_964478575.1 uncultured Candidatus Saccharibacteria bacterium
GCTCTAGTAGTTTTATTTTATTTTTTCTTATTTCTTTAAGTTCTAGTTCGGCGCTCATATGTGTTTATTATGACCGAAAAAGAATATAACTCAAAATCGATACTAGATAATATCGGTAATTTTATATTCAATCTCTCCTTTTGGAGTTTTTATAACAAAAACATCCCCCTTCTTTTTATTAAGAAGACCGGAACCTAGTGGAGAGTGGTAAGAAATTTTTCCCTCTGCCATATTAGCGTCCTCTGCTCCAACGATTGTATATTCTATTTTATCTTTTGATCCAGATTTTTGAACAACAACTTTACCACCAACATTCACAATGTCTTTTGACTTTGTGTTAGATGACATTATTTGTGAATCCTTTATAATCTCTTCTATTTTTCTAATTCTGTCTTCTAGTTTTGCTTGATCTTCACGCGCTTGATGATATTCTGCATTTTCTGATAAATCTCCAAGATCCTTTGCAAATTTAAGAGCCGCCAATATTTCTTGGCGCTTGTTAGTCTTTAGCTCTTCGAGTTCTATCTCGAGCTCTTTTTTTCTTTCTAATGATATAAATTCTTCACTCATAACGAATGAGGTATTCTACTATTCTGTGACGCCAGAGTCAACCTGCTGAAAATAATTAGGGGACGATAATCTCAGATTGTCGAGCGCCTCCCTCATTATAAAAGAAGCGCTTGGAGCTTGCTCCTTTGGCCCTTTTTCCATAAGTAAAACAAAAGCGTATTTTGGATTTTCATATGGGAAAAATCCTGTGACCCAAGAGTTAATGTGAGTCTTAAGTGCTCCCACCTGAGCAGTTCCTGTTTTGGCTGCGATTTCTAAATCAGTCAAATTTAAAGCAATTGCTATTCCCTCTTCAACAGATAATTTCATTCCTTCTTTTACTGGAATGTAGCTTGATTCATTAATTTCTAAAGTCTCTTTTTTTGTTTCCTCTCCCATAAAAATGGTTGGAGTAACCAAAGACCCGCTACTTGCAACACCCGCAATCGCTCGAACCATTTGAATTGGAGTAACTTGAAAACCATACTGTCCAATAGAAGTATGATATGTGTCTCCGACTCTCCAAGGGTCTCCAGGGAAATACCTAGCCTTCCATTCCGGAGTTGGAACAGATCCTCCAATCTCTCCAGAAATATTAACTCCAGTTTCAGTGCCCAAACCAAATAATTTTGAATATTTTTCTATCCCTCTTATTCCAATTCCTTTCTGATCTTGAAACCCTCCTCCTATTTCGTAAAAATAAACGTTCGAAGAAACCGCAAGAGCGTGCCTCATGTCCACGTATCCGTGTGCTTTGTTGTCTCTGAAAATTGAGGATAACTCAGGAAAATATGGATTTGGAATTTCAATCTGCCCAGAACTGAAAATTTCCTTTTCTGGAGAAATAACCCCTTCCTCAAGTGCGCCAATAGCAACATACGGCTTCACAATTGACCCAGGAGTATAAAGACCAGAAACTGCCTTATTAAGGAAAGGGCTTCTTCTGTCGGTCAAATAAGAAGAAATAAGAGCCTTATCTTCTCCTTCAGTCATAACCTGAGGACTGAATTCGGGCGCACTTGTTATAACTATTAATTCACCAGTTTCTATATCCATCACAATTCCAGCCCCTCCACTATAAATCCCCGCTTCGACATAATGATTTATTGCACCATAAACAGAAGCCTGAAACTCTTTGTCTATTGAAAGAGAAATATTTTCTCCAGGCACCGAAGAAACGACGATGTTTGAGTTTTGCTTATTTCCAAGTGCGTCTTCTTCAATTATCAATCTTCCATTCTTTCCAGAAAGAATATCATTCATATCTTTTTCTATACCAGCTTTTCCTTCAGAATAGAGTCTCCAGTAATTTCCGCTTTTATCTTTTGCCGGATATGAGGTGTAGCCCAGCAGAAGTCCAAATCCTCCACTTTCGGTATACTTTCTCAACAAGAAGTCTTCTTCACCCTGTTCGTTCCAAGCCAACTCTCTTCCGTATCTATCATAAATAACTCCTCTTTCTGCAAAAAGAGGTTTTGCATTAATACTATTCTCTTCACTCAAGGCTACATAAAAATCCCCTTTTTTAATCTGTAAAATACCTATTTTAGAAACGAAAATAATACCAACCAACAAACAACCGACAGAAAACAATCTTACTGTATTTAGTCCAATCGGTCTCTCAATCTTCCCTTCAAATTGGTGCCGGTCAAAAAGTGGAATATTTTTTGAATCCAAAAAAATTTCATCTGGATCAATTTCTAAATATAATTTTTTCTTTTTCCAAAACATAAATTAAATATTTAAAAATCTCTTTTTTAAAAAAGACACTAAAAAGATAAGAACTACAGCGCAGATTGATATTATTGGTAAAAATAAAAATCTATCTTCTTTTGGGAAAAACCATATTTCATAGGGCAACAAAATTACCAGTATTTCATATGTGTTTTTGAAAAAGAGAATATAAACAAAGGACATTAAAAAGACGGCCCACCAAGGTAAAAGCGCCGCCAAAATTAAAATTAAGATGAAAGAAATGACCCTGATTATCATATAAATCAGAGTATAACACGAGCTTATTTTTTCCTTATTTTTCTATAAGCAAACCTAGAAATAAGGTAAATGAAAAAGATTAAAAGACCATAGGTTAGAAGGGCGGAAGATAAAATAAAATATAGACTATTTAATGAAAACTTGTATACACCGAGGGCTGGTTTTTCTACATATTTAACTGCAGGAGATTCTTCTTTTTTAGTATCAACAGCGACCTCCCCTTCCTCTGACACTTCTTCATTATTTGTTTCTGTATTTAAGTCTTGGCTCTTTTGTTCAACCTCAGCAATTTCTTCAAAAATTATATTTTTTGCTTCATTTCTTGTTTCTTCAAGAAAACCAAAAGATTCTCCAATAGTCTCAGCTACAACCGGAGGAGTTGAAGAGATAATTTTATTTTCTAAATTATCAAGATCTCCAAAAATTTTCTCTTCAGATAATTCACCTTCCTTTTCTTCTATCTTGTTTGCAACAAAGAAAACCAAAGGTGAGGCTTCACTGTCTTCTATTAAAATAGTAGTAGAAGAATCTTTGTCTTTCCCAGATTTTGTATTTACAATTATAGGTTTTATCTCGTGATTACCATCGGTTACTTTCCATTCAATAGAGATAGCCTGACCAGATAAAGGCAAAACTGTAAAACTCCTCTCTCCTATCAGAGTCTCCTCGTCATACCACTCGATATCACCATATAAATTATCAGTTTTCTGACCATTAAATACAAAGGTGAAGAGCGTTACAATCTCTCCCTCTTCTGGAGATTTTTCTGACATCCAAACTGACTCTTTTGGAATACCACTGACGGCAAAGACAGAAAATGCCGAAGAGAAAAATAAAGCTGGCAATAAGATAAAAAGAATTTTTTTCATTATTATTTATTATAGACTAAAGGATTAGAAGGGCAACCGAACAAAATATACCAACAAGCGACATAAGTATTAGGACTGTATCCACAAAACTATAGAATTTTAATTTTTTTTCTTTACCATCGCCCTCCCCTTCTCTTATGATCATAATTCTTGTTCTTCTAGAATTATGATTAATTAAAAAATTTTTTCCATCATACGCCTGTCCATCAAAAACATCTGAGATATAACCTGGAACAATCATCCTTCCTTTTTCTAAAAGTATTCTAAATATCCCAGATTTTGCATTAAATTTAAAGTAGCCCAAAAAATTAGTCTTTACAGACTCAGATATTTTTCCAAAGTTATCAAACAAGTTAATAGTGGCACCAGATATTACTTCACCATCAGAGTTGTACAGTCTTCCCCAGGCTCTTTCTTCAAAGAAGATGAATATAAGTTTTATAAACAAAGCAAGACACCCAAGCAAAGCAAGAAAAGTAAGAACTCCTTGTGGAATTTTTGCAGAGAAATCAGCTATTTCCCCGATGATTGGGTTGTGGTTATCAATTATGCCTTTTATATCCTCTGTTTCAATAATTCTACCCTCATAGTTTTTTGAACCATCAAAAGTAAGAGTTGGGGGAAGAGCTTCGCTTGACTGGGCAATTGTAATGGTGGATTCTTTTGTTAAATTACTTGCGAATAAGTTTGTTGCCTTACCGTCATTGGCCAATATAGAAGCGTCGTCAATCGCCAAAACAGCTGTGCCTGTTTTATTCGCCTTAAAATTCACCCCAAACACCAAACCTTTCTGTCCTGTGAATCCTGGATTCAAAATAATTCCCTCAAAAACTATTTCATTTTCTGAAGAAAAAGAAGATGGGTTCCTAAGCCAAAAATCAACTAAACCACCATCAATAGTAACCGATTCTAGATCGAGCATTTCATCATCAAAAACCAATTTACCTGTAAAAGAGTTCACACTTTTACCTTCTGTATTTACATACACTTTGGTTGAAAAAGTATCCCCCTGGGTAACCTCTCCAGCTTTTTCATTTTCCATAAAGAAAAACGCCCCGAAACTATCTCTCGGGAAAAAGAAAGCCACTATTAAAATGAGTAGGAAATATTTTTTCATTATCTTATCCTTCTCCTATATTTTATTGAAAAAATGATAATAATCAAAGCCCCAATTAATAATAGAACCGCTCCCGCTCCTCGATCTGGAATAGAGACGACATCCTCCGAAAAGTTACCCGCATTATCATATGCTCGTACTATAACATTGCCTTTACCTGACTGGGTAGACAGAACATAAGGACTTGTCGCTAAAACAAAAGTCCCACCGCCATCTTCAGAAACCTCAAAGTGATTCAGTCCAGAGTCTGTGTCATATGTATCAAAAATCAAAACAAACTTTCCTTCGGCAATATCTTTATGTTGAATTATTTTTGCCTCAAATTTGGCTGGTGGAACCAAATCAGACACAACCTTTTGCCCTTCTTTCAAAAAACCAGACACTGTAATAGTCTTTTCAAATAAAAACGGGCGCACAATTGTTCCCTGTCCATCACTTAAATAAATATTTCCTTCATTAAAAATAATCTTACTCTCTCCCTCTTTTATTCCCTTAAAAATCAAAGTTACTATTTCTGTGTCACCAAAAACTCCGAACTCTGGTAGTGCAGTTCCTACGATTCCACCAGGGATAATTCCTTCCATTTTAACACTTGAGCCGTTTTGCGTTGGTCTTAGAACCCAATTCGTAATAACGCTCCCACTGTCGTTTGAACTTACATATTCGAGAGATTCATCGTCAAAATTTATCTCTAAGGAAATTCCATTCACCGGAGAGGCTCCATTTTTCATTAATATCTTTACTTCAACTTCTTGCCCAACTTTTATGTTATTTGATGATTCAAAATAAAAAGTTTCAAAATCAAAAGCGAAAGCCTTTTTTGAAAAAAGCGATGCTACCAATATTAAAATAATCAATATTTTTTTAATCATAATATTACCCAGTCCAATAGTAAGCCATTATTGAAAAATCCGACATGTCGACTCTTTGATCATCATTTAGATCGACACTTAAAGGAACTCCATCTCTTTTATACCAGTAGGCCAAGATTGAGAAATCCACCAAGTTCACCCTACAATCGTCTGACAGATCAGCGGGAATATCACACTCATCTGCAATACCAAAAGGGACACCTATGGGAAAATTTAAAATCCTAGAGAAAACACTCACGGCTCCCCCAGAAGAAAAATTACTTTTAGCAAAATGGAATCCTTTTAAAAATTCCGAGTAAGAAAAATCTTTTTCATATTTACCACTCATATCAGAAAAGACAGAGCCTGAAGGGATTGGTTCGTTATCAATATAAATGTTAACCAACGCTCCAGGAGCAGTCTCCCCTTCTATTTTAAAATTAGATATGCCTTGAGAAATTGAAATTGAAGGTGGGATGTAGATACCATTTATACTAACTTCCAAATTATCAGATATTTTAACGGGAATTGTGTAAACAATGGATCTTCTGCCGTAACTATCAGTAGCTGAAAAAGAGAACGTGTAGCTACCAATTGGCAACGAAGGCATCCCTACAAAAAATTTTGCATCAAGTCCAGCGTAGACAGTCACCAAGTCTTGCCCGTCTAAAAGCATTGTTACCGGAGAAAAAGGGTAAGCAATACCACTAAAAGAAATTGATGGAGCGGTCAATATTGGAATATACCCACCACCACTAACACCCCCTTCTTCCTCTTCTATGACCTCCTCGGTTGTTGTAGAGACAACAACCGCCGTTATGCTGACAGTTGTTGTCACTGTTGTATCAGCCTTTGAGATAAAAGGAGAAAAAAATAAAAAGAGTAGAATTAAAAAAAACTCAAGGTTGTAACCAAGGTTTTTTTTAAAACTCAACATATTACTTGCCTTTTTCTGATAAAGATCTTTCCGCTTCAAGTCTTGCAAGACTTTTCTCTGCTTGAGAGACAATCCATCTATTGTATTTCTTTATTGTTGTTTTTAGTACCAAGAAAATAATTATTCCTGCGATTATCAAGAAGATGATTAAATGCCATGGGAAAACCCAGAATTTAAAGGACATTGGATCCATGTCTCCACCTGTTGCTCCAAAAGACAAATTTAGGGTCGCTGTGTATTTTCCAAAAGCAAAGTTTTTCCACTCGAAACCTACTTTCTCAAAGAAAGAAGATTTATCTGAAAGAGGCTCTACTGCATTACCATCGTCATTCCAAACAACCTCAAATCGTCTAACGCTTTCTGGCAAAACATTTCCATCTACTGGATTAGCCATGAGCTTTGCAGCTTTTCCACCAAAAATATTTTCTATATTAACGAAACCATCTGGCTTCACCCTGTCACTTCCGCTGTTTTGAAATCTATAAGTAAATGAAACTGGGAGTGCTGTAAAAAATGTTTGATTATTAACAGTGGCAAATTCTAGAATTCCACCATCTTCATCAATTTCTCCATTTACCCTAAGAAGAACAAGAACTCCTGTTTTTGCTCCAATAGACAACTGAGAACCTGAACCTTCCGGAGCAACTGTTCCGAAAAATATAGTAGCAAAATATCCTCCTGGCTCTGCTTCAGATGGTATCTTAATAGTAAAAGGAACTATTTTAGATTCTCCTGGTTGAATTACAACATTAGGATTAGTTTTTATCCAAGTAGCAAGATCTGTCTTTTCTTCTAAGAAAGCAGGAGTTCCACTCTCACCTCTCGCTTCAAAGTTTGCATATGATGTATACAAACTTTGAGTTACATCTGTGTCGTTATATAAAATAATGCTGTCAATTATTTCTTCTCCTGCGTCAGCTGAAACCTCGAATCTTACAGGAGACACGGTTAGTGCTTTAGCATCTCCAGAAAAGCCAAAGAAACAAAGGATGAGGAGAGAAGCTATTCCTATTTTTTTATAAAATAACTTCATTGTTTTGTTCATATTTTTTAGAAGTTTCCTGTTGCTATATATGTAAGTGTTGTTTGGTAGCTTCCCGCCTCTGTTGATCCAGCAATGTTTGCAAGATAATACATATCGATGAATTGAGTTGAAGTGGAGTTGGAGCTGGAAGCAAATTCAGTTGTTGCTCCCGCCACAAAGTTCCAGTCAGGGTTTGTTCCGAAGTTATAGTTGTATCCTGAAGTTTCTCGAACAGCAGCAGTTGAAGATCCTGAGATTGCAAATTGTTCTGTTCCAGCTGTTCCATCTGTGTCGTTTACGATTGTTGCAACAGAGATTGTGTTTCCTCCTGATGTTAGAGTTGAACCACTGTATGTTACTGAGAATCCAGATGAAGCGTTTGTGGAGATTGTTAGGTTGTGAGCTGCAGTTGCTGATCCACTTCCTGCTCCATCATATGTAGCGTATCTTGGACCACCGCTTGTTAGAGTTCCGAAACCGATTGCGTTGTCAGAAATTGTGAAAGTGATTGTTGGGTCGACGGTTGCAGTTACAACTACTTGGTCGTTATCTATAACATCAATAGAAGAAGTTCCTACGTCTCCAAATGTTCCAGCAACAGCCACAGTGTGAACTGTCGCAGGACCTCCAGTTGTAAGTGTTGAATCTCCTGTTGCTGCAGTAACTGCGTTTGTTCCGAGTCTAATTCTTACACATCTATCAGCTGTAACAGTATCTGTTCCAGAAGTAATGATAACAGCTGTTGCAGATGTAGAAATTCCCCAAGTAGCGCCTGAAGGAGATGTTCCAAGTGTATTTTCTGTAAATGTACCAGTTGTACAAGAACCGGCCACGTTATTATCAGCAAAGTCTATGTCGTTGAAATCAAGTCCTGTAGGAGAGGAAGAAGGCATTGAAAAACCGGCGAAATTTACAATTATAGTTTGACCAGCTATTACCCCCGTAGGTGTTCTAAATTTTAACTCCAAATTTGTTGCAGTTCCATCCGCAAGTCTAGACAAGACAGCAGATAGATCCATCGTAGAAGCTCCATTAGCTTTGTTTTGGACAAAAGCAAAAGTTCCAAGAAGAACTAGAGTGAAGAATACAGAAAGAAACTTTGATTTATTCATTGAAAAAATTAGTGGGAATTTATGATTAATTACTCTGATAATTTTACCTTAAAGACTAGATTCGAACAAGTAAATAAAAGTGGAAAACTCTTAGAAGTTTCCGGTTGCGATGTAATTAATTGTTGTTTGATAACTTCCCGCTTCAGTTGATCCAGCAATGTTTGCAAGATAATACATGTCGATGAATTGAGTTGATGTTGAGTTGGAGCTTGAAGCAAACTGAGTTTCAGTTCCAGCAACAAAATTCCAGTCAGGGTTTGTCCCAAAGTTATAGTTATATCCAGATGTTTCTCTAACGGCCGCAGTTGAAGAACCTGAAATAGCAAACTGCTCTGTTCCAGCGGTTCCATCTGTGTCGTTAACGATTGTCGCAACAGAAATTGTATTTCCTCCTGATGTTAGTGTTGAACCACTGTATGTTATTGAGAATCCAGATGAAGCGTTTGTAGAGATTGTTAGATTGTGAGCTGCAGTTGCTGATCCACTTCCTGCTCCATCATATGTAGCGTATCTTG
>CAYZIU010000021.1:0-8775 GCA_964478575.1 uncultured Candidatus Saccharibacteria bacterium
CTTCATGTTTTAGACATGAACAAAGATAAGGGTTATAGCGCTCGAGTTGAGGCGATTGATAATATCGACAAGGCCCCAGAAGAAAAGGCTCGAGGTATTACAATTTCTCTTCACCACTCAGAGTACGAAACTCCAACTCGTCACTACGCACACATCGATGCGCCAGGACACGCGGACTACATTAAGAACATGATTACTGGTGCAGCTCAAATGGACGGTGCAATCATCGTGGTTGCTGCAACAGACGGAGCGATGCCTCAAACAAGAGAGCACATTCTTCTTGCTAAGCAAGTTGGAGTTCCAAAGATAATCGTTTTCCTAAACAAATGCGACATGGTTGACGATAAAGATATGATTGACCTTGTTGAAGAAGAAATCCGAGAAATCCTTGAAAAACAAGGTTTCGACAGAAATTGTCCTGTTATCAAAGGATCAGGTCTTAAAGCTCTTGAAGCAAAAGACGCATCTGATGAATGGGCACAAAAAGTTCTTGAACTCGTAACAGCTCTTGATACTTACATTCCTGAACCAGTTCGTGAGACTGATAAGCCTTTCCTTATGCCAATCGAAGATATCTTTTCTATCGAAGGAAGAGGAACTGTTTGTACAGGAAAAATCGAAAGAGGAATCGTTAAAGTTGGAGAAGAAGTTGAAATCGTTGGTCTAAAAGACAAAAAAAAAACAACAGTTACTGGAATTGAAATGTTTAACAAAACACTAAACGAAGGTATGGCTGGAGACAACGCTGGAATTCTTATCCGAGGTGTTAAAAAAGAAGACATCACAAGAGGACAAGTTCTATCTAAGAGCGGATCTGTTACTCCACACACAGAATTTGAATGTGAAGTTTACATTCTTAAGAAAGAAGAAGGAGGAAGACACACACCATTCTTCACTGGATACAAGCCACAATTCTACATCAGAACAACTGACGTTACTGGGGATGTTACTCTAAAAGAAGGAGTCGAAATGGTTATGCCAGGAGACACTGCAACATTCAAAGTTAAACTAGTTGCCCCTATCGCTCTCGAAGAAAAGCAAAGATTTGCTGTTCGAGAAGGAGGAAAGACAGTTGGAGCTGGAGTTGTAACAAAAATCATTGCTTAATAGCGCTTTGGCATTTCGCCAAAAGCTAACCCTGTTCTATGACTACAACTAAACCAAAGAAAACACCTGCAAAAAAAGCCCCAAAGGCTACAAAGTCAACAAAGGCCTCTGAGGAAGTATCAATACTTCGTATTAGAGTGCGAGCATATGAGAACAAAATTCTCGATGCTTCAGTTCGACAAATAATTGACACAGCTCTTCGCTATGAAGCCAAGATTGTTGGTCCGGTACCTCTTCCTACGGAAATAAAGAAGTATACCGTTAACCGAGCGTCTTTCGTCTACAAAAATACACGAGAGCAATTTGAAATGAGAGTTCACAAACGAGTAATCGATATTCTCAATCCAAATGCAAAGACGATTGAAGCTCTTACAAACCTTTCCCTTCCGTCTGGTGTTGATATCGACGTGAAGATGTTATAGAAATAACGACCAAAATGGTCAGAAGTGGTGTCGCTCAATTCTTTAATTAATTGAAGCGACCGCCCACTAAATTCCCGTATGAAATTTATTCTCGGAAAAAAATCCCATATGATTGAGTACTTCTCCGAGGACGGAAAAGTTAAAGCGGCGACAGTTATAGCTGCTTTACCTGTTACTGTTACTCAGGTTAAGACTCTTGAAAAAGATGGATATACTGCGATTCAGGTTGGAGCATTGCCTACAAAAGAATCTAGAATATCTAAACCAAAACTAGGACACTTGAAAGGTCTTGAAGCTTTCAAGCACCTAAGCGAAGTGAGAATTCCTGAAGGGGAAGCTCACGAAAGAGGTGAAAAGATGGATGTTAGCGTTTTCGAAAAAGGAGACACTATCTCAGTATCTGGAATTACAAAAGCAAAAGGATTTCAAGGTGTTGTTAAGCGACACGGATTTGCTGGAGGACCACGATCTCACGGACAAAAGCACTCTGAAAGAGAGCCTGGTTCAATCGGAGGAGGACTCCGAACTCGAGTTCCAAAGGCTATGAGAATGGCCGGAAGAATGGGAGGAGAGATTGTCACTGTCTCAAATTTGAAAATTCTTGAGGTTATTGCTGAAGAAAACTTGATAGTTATAAGCGGAGCAGTCCCAGGTCGAAGAGGAACAGTATTAGAGATAACTGGAAAATAAATTTATGAAAACAGAAATAGAAAAAAAGAAAAAAACAGTTGTCGCTAAGAAGGACTCTTCAGTTGAAAAAACTTCTATTAAAAAAGAAGTATCTGTATACAACGGAACAGGAAAAGAAGTTGGAAAATTCGAACTCCCAGAAAATATTTTTGGAGAGAGATGGAATTCTGACCTTGTTCACCAAGTTCTAAATTCAATTCTTGCAAACAAAAGAGCTGGAACTGCTCATACAAAAGACCGTGGAGAAGTTCGCGGAGGAGGAAAGAAGCCTTGGAAGCAAAAGGGAACAGGACGAGCTCGTCACGGTTCTTCCAGATCACCAATTTGGGTTGGAGGAGGAATTGCCCACGGTCCAAGAGCAGAAAAGAACTACAAACAAAAAGTAAACAAGAAAATGTCTATCAAGAGTTTGTTTGTAGCGCTTTCTAAGAAAGCAAAAGATGGAGAAATCCTATTTTTGGATTCCATCAAAATGGACGAAATAAAAACAAAGAATGCGTTTGATATGGTTATGAATCTTTCTAAGGTTGAAGGATTCACAAGATTGAGACTCGACAAGAGAAACATCTTGCTTGTTATCCCAGAGGCTAACAGAAACATAACAATGAGCTTCAGAAACATTCCAGGAGTTACTATTGAGAAAGTTGCAAACTTGAACACTCTAAGTGTCGTAGAGCCGTCTAAAATTATTATTGTCTCACCAGAGGCGTCTGTTAAAATTCTTGCAGACAAACTAACTAAATAAATTTTTATGGCATTACTAAAAAAGACAACAAAAGAAAAGAAACCAAAGGCAGTTAAGACTGTTAAGGAGTCTAGTGCCGTAGCTATTCGTGGTTCTGTTATAAAGAATCCTCGAATTACAGAAAAAGCTTCAATGCTTGCAGAGTTCAATGCTTACACTTTCGACATAAATCCAAGAAGCAACAAAAGAGAAGTTTCAAAGGCAATACAATCAATGTATAAGGTTATTCCTCTTAAAATCAGAATAATTACTCAAAAATCTGTAAAAGTTGCTAAAAGAGGAACAAGAGGAAAATCTGCTGCAGGAAAAAAGGCGATGGTTTATCTAAAGAAAGAAGATAAGATCGAGTTAATTTAATTTAGATAAATTACAAAAAACCTATGAAAAAATATAAACCAACAACACCGTCTAGAAGACAAATGAGTACAGTTACCTACAAAGGTGTGCTCACTGCTTCTAGTCCGGAAAAAAGTCTTACAAAAGGAAGAAAGAGAAGTGTAGGACGAAACAACACAGGAAGAATAACAACTCGACACAAGGGAGGTGGAAACAAGAGACTCTTTAGAGATATAGATTTTACTTACAACAAAAAAGGTATTACTGGAGTTGTAAAAACAGTAGAATATGATCCAAACCGATCTGGATTCATTGGCCTAGTTTTCTATCCAGATGGAGACAAGAGATACGCACTTTTGCCAAAGGAGGTAACTGTCGGATCAAAGATAATTGCAAGTCCTGAGGCTCCACAGAAGCCAGGAAACAGACTTCCTCTCTCGAAGATACAAGTGGGAACATTTGTTTTCAACATTGAGATAAAACCAGGAGGAGGAGCAGTTCTTGTTCGTTCAGCTGGAAGCTTCGCACAGGTTGTCGCTCACGATGGAGGTTATACAAGCATCAAACTTCCTTCAACAGAGATAAGAAAGATACCTGATACAGCCTGGGCTACAATCGGAGCAGTTTCAAACGAAGAATACAAACTAGTAAACCAAGGAAAGGCAGGAAGAAATAGATGGCGAGGAATTCGTCCGACAGTTAGAGGAACAGCGATGAACCCAGTCGACCACCCACACGGAGGAGGAGAAGGAAGACAAGGAAGAGGAACACGACGACCAAAGACTGCTTGGGGAAAGGTTACAGGAGGAAGAAAGACAAGAACTCCAAAGAAATACTCAAACGCTCACATCGTTTCAAGAAGAAAGGTTGGAAAAAAGAAATAATATCTTTTTACAAAAAAGCACCCCACTCGGGTGTTTTTTTGATTTCAATAAAAGAGAGTGAGAGGTAACAAAAAATCCCTCAGGAGGGATTGTAATCTTTATGGCAGATTCTTTTTAGAATCATCAGCTGAGGGAATAGTATTGAAAAAAGATCAATATAATTAATTCCTTGTCCGTCAATCCACATAAGAGGGAAGAGCCACTCTTTCTCACTTGCAACCCCTGCAAGTGTTCCTATGAAGGCAAATACAAGGATTATTTGGATAATTTTAGGTTTCCATTCTCTGAATTTCCACCAATATTTTTTTATTTTCACTTCCTAATTTTTCTTTACTATACCATTTTCAATAAAAAACACAAATCAATCAGATTTTGGACCTTATGAACATATGATTTTTTGGGATCTTCGTCTCCAGTTTATTTTTTAGCCTAAAAATTTGACAATACCCATACATTTGCTAGTATCTACTAAGCCTTCCCCTAGGCGTTTTATTTTAGTCACTCAGTTAAGAAACATATTAAATGACACGATCACTCAAAAAAGGCCCATATCTAGATCCTCGAGTTTTGAAAAAAATCGAAGGAAAAAGCCCATCAACAACTGGGGTTATTAAGACATGGTCACGAGCCTGCCAAATCTCTCCTGAAATGGTTGGATTCACTTTCGGTGTTCACAACGGAAAGAACCACATTGAGGTTCTCGTTACAGAAGATATGGTTGGTCACAGACTAGGGGAATTTTCACCTACACGCAAATTCACTCGACACGGAGGAAAAATGCAAAAAGAAATGGAACAGAAGAAGAAAGAAGCTGAAATCGCAGCGGCTCAATCAGCCAAGGCTTCAACTGCTGATCCAAAGAAGAAATAATTTAAGTTAATAAAATGAAAGCATTCCTGAAAAATCTAAGAATATCTCCAAGAAAAGTGCGACTAGTAGCCAGCGCTCTTCAAGGTAAGAATGTATCTAAAGCAAAAGAAGAGATCACTTTCATAATGAAGAGATCTTCTCTTCCAATTGAAAAGCTTCTAAATTCAGCTGTTTCAAATGCTAAAAACCAAGGAGTAGAAGAGAAAAATCTTAGAATCAAAGAATTCAGAGTTGATAAAGGAGTAACTTTGCACAGAAGAATGCCTAGAGCTTTCGGAATTGCAAAGCCGATAAACAAGAGATCAAGCCACATTACTTTGGTTCTCGAAGAAATTAAAAATAAAACTAACAAGAAATAATATGTCGAAAATAGTACACCCATATGCACATCGTCTTGTAATCCTCCGCGACTGGAAAAGCCGTTGGTTTGCAGGAGACAAAAGATACCAGGCTCTTCTAAAGGGGGATATTGTTTTGCGAGAATTCTTGAACAAAAGACTAAAAGGTTTTTATGTTGCTGGAGTTGAAATCGAAAGAAGCCAAAAAACTCTAAGAATCATAATCCGAACTTCAAGACCTGGAATGCTAATCGGAAGAAATGGAGAAGGATCAATAAAGCTAAAAGCTGATGTGATGAATCTTCTAAAGCGCCAAAAGCTTGATATCCCACCAGAAGTTAAGATTGATATTGTTGAAGTGTCTAACCCAGATGCTGATGCAAAAATAATCGCTCACACAATAATCGAATCTCTAGAAAAGAGAACTCCTTTCAGACGGGTAATGAAACAAGTTGTTGAAAAGGTTATGTCTGTAAGAGGAGTTGAAGGAGTTCGTATCGTTCTATCAGGACGACTTGGAGGAGCTGAAATTGCCCGAACAGAAGATATGAAAAAGGGATCTATTCCACTTCAGACTTTCCGAGCTGATATCGACTACACAACAGAAAAAGCAAAGCTTCCTTATGGAGACATTGGAATCAAAGTTTGGGTATACAAAGGTCAAGTTTTTGAAAAAGACAAAGATAAGAGTAAAACTAAGTAAATTTTTATGTTATTCCCAAAGAAAGTAAAACACAGAAAGTGGCAGAAAGATCGAAAAGATATGCTTAATCTTTCTCCAGAAACAAGAGGTATCACTCTGGCTTTTGGTCAGTATGGAATTAAGGCTGAAACTGCATCTAGAATTACTTCAAACCAAATTGAAGCAGCTAGAAAGGCAATGGTTCGACACCTAACTAAGGTTGGAAAAGTTTGGATTAGAGTTTTCCCAGACAGACCATTTACATCAAAATCAGGAGAAGTTGGAATGGGAAAAGGAAAGGGAGATCTACAAGGATACTCTTTTGAAGTTCGCCCAGGAAGAATTATCTTTGAAGTGGATGGAGTAACAGAAGTGGTCGCAAAGGAAGCCCTCCGAAAAGCGGGAACAAAACTTCCTATGAAAACAAGAGTAATCGCAAGACATTAATTTTATGAAAGCAAAAGAAATCAAAAAAATGGATAAGGATGAAATTGTAAAAGCTATTCGAGAAGGACAAGAAAAACTTCGAGGAATAAACTTTGACACTTCTGGAAGCCGTGTGAAAAATACTCACGAAAAAAGAACTACAAGAAGACAAGTTGCGAGACTTTTTACGGCGCTAAGAGAGAAAACAGTTTCTACAACTGAAAACAAATAATTTATGAAAAAAGAAGAAACAAAAAAATCAAAAACCCTCTCTGGAGTAGTTGTCTCAGCAAAAATGCAAAAGACAATTGTTGTTGCAGTTTCAAGATTTGAGAAGCATCCTAAATATGGAAAATTCATGAACATCACGAAGAAGTACAAAGCTCATGATGAAGAGGGAAGATTTAAAGAAGGAGATCAAGTTTTAATTGAAGAGTGTCGACCAATCTCAAAGGACAAGACATTTAAAGTAATTTACAAATAGGCTTATGTTACAAACTGAAACAGTCGTAAAAATAACAGATAACAGTGGAGGAAAAATCGGAAAGATCTTCAAGGTTATGGGTGGTTCAAAAAAGCGCTATGCGACTCTTGGAGATATCGTTACAATCTCTGTTAAGGTTGCAGAACCAAGAAAAGGAGTTAAGAAGAAAGACGTTCTTCAGGCTGTTGTTGTTAGAACAACAAAGCCTTTTAGAAGAAAAGATGGTTCTTACATTAGCTTTGATGACAACGCTGTTGTTATTGTAGAAAAAGGAAAAAAAGATCCAAAGGCTGGTCGTGTTTTCGGTCCGATCCCAAGAGAACTTGGAGAAAAGGGTTTTCAAAAAATAATTTCACTTGCACCAGAAGTGCTTTAAATATATGAAAAAAATGAACGTAAAAAAAGGAGACACAGTACTTGTCCTGACAGGAAAAGACAAAGGAAAGAAAGGAAAAGTTCTTATCTCTTTCCCATCTAAAGACAAAGTTCTGATTGAAGGAATAAACCTAAAAAAGAAAGCACAAAAGCCACGAAAGAGTGGAGAGAAAGGACAGATTGTTGAGGTCGCAACTCCAATACACATTTCTAATGTTAAGAAAGTATAAAGTATATGATTATCGATTCACAAAAACTAGAAAAAGAAGCATTCAGCGCCTTAAAAGGTCAGTTTGGATACAAAAACAAAATGGCTGCCCCTCGCCTTGTTAAGATTGTTTTGTCTTCTGGAACAGGAACAGGAATGAAGAAAGACCGAAACAAGAATGACTTCATTGTTGATAGAATTGCAAAAATCACAGGTCAAAAGCCGGCTCTTCGTTCTGCGAAGAAATCAGTTGCTAGCTTCAAACTAAGAGAAGGGGATCCAATCGGAGTGGTTGTTAACCTTCGAGGAAAGAGAATGTACGGATTTTTCGACAAGCTTATCAATGTTGCAATCCCAAGAACAAAAGACTTTCGAGGACTTGAAACTAAGATAGTTGATGACATTGGAAACATGACAATGGCTGTTAGAGAACACACAATCTTCCCAGAAGTTGCGGACGAAGAACTAAAGGATGTTTTCGGTTTTGCGATAACAATCGTAACAACTGCAAAAACTCGTGAAGAAGGACTAGAATTCTTCAAATATCTAGGAATACCATTCAAGAAAGCTTAAGCTATTAGTTTTAAGCTTATAGAATAAGAAAAAGCGCCGGAAGGCGTTTTTTTTGTTTATTGATTGACAGAATAAGGCTATTTTGTTAGTATGGACGGGTTCGCAGTTTTGCTCGAATCCGCTTGTCTCCGAAGGAAAATAAAGGTTTTTCTTCGAAAATAAGCGAGATATTCGAGCCGAAATTAATAAAGCGGGCATTATTTTTATTTTCTAATATGTCAAAAACATCAACATACGTAAGATCACTCAAAAAGCCTAAGTTTTCAACTAGGGCTAAAAATCGTTGTTTCCGATGCGGTCGAGGAAAAGCTTATATGAGAGATTTCGGTATGTGCCGAATCTGTTTTAGAGAACTTGCCAACGAAGGTATGATCCCTGGAATTAGAAAATCATCTTGGTAATCCTTAAATAATATATATGACAGATCCAATCGCAAGCATGCTTCAAAGCATAAAAAATGGTAGCAAAGTTTCTAACCAAACTGCAGTTTTTCCTTTTTCAAAATTAAAACTTTCAATTCTTGAAGTTCTAAAAGAAGAAGGTCTCGTTGCTGGTGTAGAAAAGAAAACTAAAAAAGGTCACCCAATAATCGAAATCGCTTTAGCTTATGACGCTTCTGGCCTTCCAAAGGTTAA
>CAYZIU010000022.1:0-8705 GCA_964478575.1 uncultured Candidatus Saccharibacteria bacterium
TCTCCTTAGATCGCTATTTTCCTCTTCTCTAGTCATATAACGAGCTTAGAACGAAAAGGTGACAAAGGAAAGGGGTCTGTTTCTAATAAAACAAAAAACTACCTAATTTAGGTAGTTTTTTGTAGTGGCGGAGGGAGCGAGATTCGAACTCGCGGACCGCTTTCACAGTCTCCTGTTTTCAAGACAGGTGCCTTCAACCACTCAGCCATCCCTCCGCGCAAAAATCAATCAAAATAGTCTTTCTTTTTTAAAATTTAAAAGTGTGAGGGCAGGCGGGTACCTTAAGCCATCCCTACGTGGAATAGACTACTTTATTTTTCGATTTTTAACAAGTTTTTGGTACTATATAAATATGAAATTTATAGGCTTTGAGAGCAACGAAGGGGTTGCCGAAATGGCAAAAAATGAAATAAACAAAATGGGAGACCCAAACTTTGAAGAGAAGTTTGAGCGAGTTAGGCCAGCTCTAGAGGAAAGAGGTTTTTATCCAAAAAATGAAGATCCAAATTTTAGGATAGATAATTCTGCTAAAGAGATAGAAAATCAACAAAAAATAGAGGAAGTAAGAAATGATTTAGCTAATTTAAATAAACCAACTTTTCCAAAAAACGAGTTAGAGGGGGAACCGGCAGAAAGAATCAAAACAACAGCTGAAATAGAGGCGGATATGTTTAAACCAGAGAATATAAGAAAACGAGCACAAAACAGACTTCAGTTTTCTTTGAAGCCGATGCCTACAAAGGAAGAAAGTGACGAAAAACTTCTAGACAAAATGAGAGAGGGGAATAAAAATCGTTCAAATAAATTAATTCAGTTCTGGAATTCAATAAACAACAAAAAGGAGAAATAAAAAATCTGAGGAGGCTCGGTTTTTTATTTTCTGGTAAAAAAGTCTATTTCAAAGTAGACTCAGATTATGAAATATCTAGGAATTGATTTCGGCACAAAGAACATAGGACTCGCCATCTCTGACGAGGACGGCAGAATTGCTTTTCCTTTCAGAGTAATTCCTAGGGCTCGAGCGGAAGAGGAGATTCTTAAGGTTTGTCAGCAGGAATCAATTGACGAGATTGTCTCAGGAGATACTCTTCAGGGAAACAAAGAAGAGAATCCAGTTACCGCCGAACTCTCTCTTTTTATTGAGAAACTAGAAGAGTTAACTGGCAAGAAGATAAATTTACAAAACGAGTCTTTTACAACAGGAATATTTATTCTAGAAAAATTGGGAAAGCAAATGAATACAACTCGAGGAGGAAGACCAGAAAAACTCGGCATCTCTCACGAGGACGATCGTGTAGCCTCGGTAATCCTGCAAAGATATCTTGATAGAATTAATGGTGTATCATAATAATTAACCTACATATGGAAAAAGTCTCATACGAAGAATTTAAAAAAATGGAAATAAAAGTCGGCACTGTGAAAAGTGTCGAAGAGATTGAAGGGGCTGACAAGCTTCTGAAATTTATGATTGATTTCGGTGACAAGAACGAAGAAGAGGAAAGTGTCTATCGTCAGATTGTTTCAGGACTCAAAGAATATTATCCGAATTTTTCAGAGCTTGTTGGAAAACAACTTCTTTATATTGTTAACCTAGAACCACGAGCAATCAAGGGAGTAGAGAGCAATGGGATGCTCTTAGCTGTTGATGGAAAAGACGGAAATCCCGTTTTCCTGATCCCGGAAAAAGAAGTAGAATCTGGCTCTAAAGTTAGATAATTATGTTTGAATTACTTTTGCATCCAGATGTTTTGATTGAAGTCGTTGGTCTCTTTGGAGTTTTTGCAATCATTTTTGCCGAGACAGGATTTTTGTTTGGGATATTTTTCCCTGGAGACTCACTACTTTTCACAGCTGGACTTTTTGCAGCTCTTGGAAAAATAGATTTACTAACCCTTATAATTGGGTCAGTGTTTTTTGCAATACTGGGAGACTCGGTTGGTTACTATACTGGACGAAAATTCGGTACAACTCTTTTTAAAAGAGAAGACTCTATTTTTTTTAAAAAATCATACCTAGATAAAGCAAAAGGTTATTTCAATCGTTACGGAGCAGTAGCTATTATTATTGCAAGATTCGTTCCTGGTGTAAGAACTATAACCCCGATGGTCGCGGGTTCAGTTGAAATGAATTACAGAAGTTTTTTGTTTTGCAATATTATCGGCGCGATAATCTGGGTTCTGTCCATGGTGCTTCTTGGGTATTTCTTGGGATCAAAAATAGAAAATATTGATTCTTATATTTTACCAATTGCTCTTGCGATCATTGTTTTGTCACTGATACCCACAGCCATCGGCATACTAAAAGTCAAAAATCGAATATAATTAGATTAATGACAAAAAGGAAAGGAACATTTTTCCCAACTCCGGCATTTTTACGAATGGCTTCTGTTGGACTCGATATATCTGACAAGTCTATTAAGTATGCGGAACTTGCAGAATTCAAGGGGAGTTTGAGAATTTTAAGACACGGAGAAGTTCTAGTTCCTCCGGGGGTTATTGTTTCTGGGAAAATTGAAGATAAGAAGAAGATGATTGAAATTCTGAAAGCTCTAAAAAAGAAAGAGTCTCTAAAGTTTATTCGAGCTTCTCTACCTGAAGAACAAATCTATTCTTTTGAAATTCAAGTTCCAGTTGGAAAGGAGAGTGCCGTAAGAGAGGCGATTGAGCTTTCTCTCGAAGAACACATTCCAATTAAAGCCCAGGACGCGACATTCGACTTTGAGGTTATAAAAGATGACGGTAAGAATGTTCTGGCCAGTGTTTCTGCGGCTCCAGTGTCTTTCGTGAATTCTTATGTGGACATATTTGAGTCGGCAGGTCTTATACCACTATCTTTTGAACTTGAGGCTGGAGCTATCGCTCGTACCATTATCCCAAAAGGAGACAAGAGGTATTTTATGATTGTTGATTTCGGACAGACAAGAACAGGAATCTCCATTATTGGAGATAGTTCTGTTAAGTTTACGACGTCTATTGATTTGGGAGGTTTTGCTTTAACTAGGATGATTGAAAAATCCGTTGGAGTGACCTTTGAAGAAGCTGAAAAATTAAAACTCGACGTTGGACTCGACTCTTCAAGTGATAAGAAGGATGTTTATAATGCGATATTGAGTGGGGTGGGTGTGCTTCGAGATGAAATAAATAAACACTATGTTTATTGGCAGACACACAAAGATGACGCTGGGGGAGTTCGTCCAAAAATAGAAAAAATAATATTCTGTGGAGGAAATGCAAACCTCAAAGGTCTCATTGAATATCTTGAGAGCACGCTACGAACAGATGTAGAAATCGGAAACCCTTGGGTCAATATTTTTGATTTAAAAGATGAAGTTCCTACTATTCAGCGTGACGAAGCTCTCTCTTATACTCCAGCATTAGGACTTGCTTTAGCTGATTTTTTTTATGATTAATTTACTTTCATCCTACTACAAAAGATCTATTCGTAGAGAACTCAGAATTCGAGCAGTTTCTTCTTGGTTGATACTTTGCTCTATAATTCTCGTTTTTCTTTCAATAGTTTCTTTTCCCGCTTATTTTCTTCAGAAGACAAAAAAAGATTTGATTGAAAAAGAAAACACAATAACAACTGAAGACACCGAAAGTCTCTCGGCTGAGGCACTTTTGTCAGATGTTTCAGAAATAAATACAAAAGTTTCTGAGATGATTATGATCCTTTCTCCTTCAGGGGTTTATCCTGATATGGCCAAGGTTGCGCTACATCCAGACACTAGTAATATAAAAATATCGGAGATATATCTTGGAAAGAATGATAATAAATTATTTATTAAAATTTCAGGAGTGGCTGATTCTAGAGAGGCCTTACTTCAATATTCGACTTCTCTAAAGCAGGGTGATTTGTGCGAAGATTTTTCTGCCCCGGTGTCTAGTTTATATAAGAGTGAGGAGATTGATTTTATAATCGATTGTAATATTAAAGAAAAACCAGAATGAAAAAACACCTAACAATCTTAATTTTTCCAATAATTACATTCTTGTTCTTCGTCGGATGTTTTTCTTACATTCTTTTTATGATTAATATAAATTCTGAAAAAATATCAGAATTGGAAAAGGAAAAAACTGCGAATGCTTTGGCGGAAGACAAAATCGAGGAACTAGAAGTATCTATTAAAAACACAAACTCTATTTTATTGTCATCTGAGGAGATTTGGCTTACAGAGGAAGAAACTCCAACCTTCCTTAACTTTATTGAAAATCTCGGAGAGACGTCTGGCGCAGATATCTCAATTGTTAACATCACTGACAAGTCTTCTTCAAAAGAGGGGCTTGGTCTTCTACTGTCGATTAACGGAACTTTTGAAGATGTTTTCTCAACACTGAAGCTTCTAGAAAATATTCCTTACGCAACAGATTTTTCAAAGGTTGCTTTGCACAGAAACGCAGAGACTGGTTTGTGGTTTGCAGATTTAGATTTCGTTATTTTAAGTTTCAAAAAATAAATTATGGAAAAAAACTTTTTTAAAAAAATAAACTTCAGCCATTTTGGGAAAAACAAGAATGTCTTCAAGAAAAAAATATTTTCCCCTAATCATGTCTGGAGAACAATAAAGGTTGTCTTTTCTCTATCTTTTGTTCTAGTTATTGGTTTCGGAGTTTTTATGTTTATGGCGGTAGATAGAAATTTTTTCTCAAGAGAATGGTCTGATTCTGAAGTGTTAACGGCAGAATTGAACCAAAATTCGATTGATAAGCTAATTGGAATATTAGAGCAGAAAAAAGCCAATTTTGAATTTTTTTCTGTAAATGACAGCGGGGTAGTTGACCCATATCAAAATTAATGTAAATATCTGTTATACATTCCTCTTTGCTTTTGCCCTCGTAGTTCAATGGATAGAACAGGGCTCTTCTAAGGCCTCAATGTGGGTTCGATTCCTGCCGAGGGCACAATCAAAGGGGAGGGTATGATTTTAATAATGCGCGGTTAGCTCAGTTGGTAGAGCAACCCGTTTACACCGGGAAGGTCGGGGGTTCAAGTCCCTCACCGCGCACAAAAGAAAAAGCCTAAACATAAAGTTTAGGCTTTTTCTTTTTAGATTAGAGATTATTGTTGATTATCTCCTCTTTGGTCTTTTCTTGCGTCAATTTCGTCTTTCCCAACTTCAGAAGTGTCCATGAGTGCTCCACCCGATCCTTCTTCAAAAACTTTTGTTCCAGCATCTGCAACCTTTAGAGCCCCCTCTCTTTTTTTAAGAAACTCAGCTTGCTCTTCTGGATTCATTTCATTAAATTTCGCCTTAAATTCATTTGGTATAAATTCCACCATAATATTTTAATTTAGATTTATAATACTTGACACTATTGAATACTGTGATATTATAACAAAAAATGCTTTAAAATGTCAAATACAAGCAGAGTGCCTCTTTTAAAAAGAGAGTGTGTCTTCCTGGTAAAACAAAGGGTTGATAAGGAAATGCTTGTTTTATTTGCAAGCATTATAGTTATTTCCCAAAAGGAGAAAGAAGTTCCATTAGTGGTATTTAGAACGAAAGGAGGACTTGTTAATATGGCAAGAAAAATTATAACTTTGGTTGATAATTTTAAACCGGGTTTAGATTTTTTGGTTGAAGAGGAGGCCTCCTCGGCTGGAATACTAATCTTGCCTGCGGGTAGGAAAGTTTTTGCCAAAGAAAGAGCTATGTTTCAATGGCATTTGCAAAAACCGGACCCGAGAGACATTGGTATCTCTCAGAAAGAATATGATAAGGGTGACTGGTCTAAAGCAGAATATTTTGCTGATAGATCTTTTACCAACACTAAACCACAGGTCTTCTTTGATCTTATGGTTAATAAAAAACTACTTTATGCTGAAGAAATGAAAAATCTTGGCATTGTTCATGAAATTATCCCCTGATTCTGGTCACAGAACAGGGGTTTTTATATACCCATTTGTCACTTGACAAAATTTGTGGGTATGATATACTACCTAAGTAACCAAAACTGTACCTTATGTTAAGAAAAAAGACTCGCAAAAAAGTTTTTAAATTGGCTGGTAGTTTTACTACTCAAGAGGCTGAAACTCCAAAAGAGGAATATAAGCTGACAAAAGAAACTTTATTGTTAATCAAAAACGGTGGAAACATCAACGATAGTTGTTGCAAACACACCGGCCGTGCCTCTCACCAGATACACCGGTTCTAAAAATATTTTTTTAACTTTATTAAATTTAACAATTATGCGAAGGTGTCTCAAACGAGTCCTATAAAGGACTAAAAACATGTGGAAGTAGCCGAACCCCTCAAAAGGTTCGGCTATATTTATTTTTGGTATATAGTTATGAAAGTGAAAAACATCCCAATAATTTTTGAAAACAATAACTTTCTGGTTATAAACAAACCGGCGCGTGTTTCTGTACACGGAGATGGAAAAAACGATGAATACACTATTGCTGATTGGGTCTTGGAAAATTATCCGGAAATCAAAGATGTTGGTGAGCCATTTAATCTTGAATCTGGCGACTTGAAGCTAAAAGCTATTCCTCGTCCCGGCATTGTTCATCGTCTTGATAAAGACACTTCTGGTATTTTAATAATTGCCAAAGATCAAGAAACTTTTTTGAAACTGAAAGATCTTTTTATGAATCGTGAGATGAAAAAAACTTATGAAGCATTTACATATGGTTGGCCAAAAGAAGACAAAGGGGCGGTGAACGAATCCATTGCCCGCAGTCGGGGAGATATTCGTCGTTATGCAACAGGCAAAGGAAAAAGAGGAGAAGAACGAGACGCCTTCACTGAATACGAAACCATTTTGAAGATTGGAAAAAGTAATAAAGAAAAAGGTTCTGTGGAGAGGGGAGACTATGCCTTTATGCGCCTTTTCCCGAAAACCGGTCGGACTCATCAACTCCGAATTCACTTGAAGCATTTGAATAATCCAATCGTTGCTGATCCAATTTATGCCCCAAAAAGAGAAAAAGCTCTTGGGTTCGAAAGGTTGGCCCTACATGCCAGAGAAATAAACTTCACACTGGATGGAGAGAAGTTCCATTTTTTGGCCCCATATCCGGAGGACTTTGAAAAGGCCCTTAATTTCGCTAATTTTTTACCAAAATAATTTTTAGCTTCTCAGTTGATTTATTAGGATATTTGTGTTTTTATACACTCAGATTTATTAATTTTTTAACTAACCTAATTTTTATGAAAAAAATACCTTTTCTTGTATTTATGATTTTTGCCTTTCCTGTGTTTGCTTTTGCGGCAAACACACCGCCAGTTATTGTCTTAACTGGTTCACCAACAATAACAATTGACTTTGCTGATATCGGGGAACCATTTGTTGATCCAGGATTTAAGGTTAATGACCTAGAGAGTCCAGCTAGTAAGTTGAGATTTTCTACTATTACCTCTGGTGTCAACACAACAACACCAGGAACATATACGATGACTTATAGAGTTACAGATCAAGGGGGTCTTTTTGCAGAGGCGACAAGGACAATTATTGTTCCTGGTCCTGAAACAAGTCCAGAAATAAATGTAAGTATTTCTGCCGGTAACCCACCAGCACAAGTTGCAAATGTTGACGATATTGATGACACGACAGATTTTGAGATTTTGGAGTTCAATATTCAAGCGACAGAAGGGGCGGTTGTTATCGATGAAATTCCTATTAATTTAATTGTTGGTGGAGCCACTGACGTTGATGCGGTTGTAAATACCGCAAAGCTGTCTGTTGTTGGAGGGTCTGTTTTTTCAGAAGTAGTTGCGTCAGCAACCTCTTCACAAGTTATTATCTTTGATGGATTAAATACGACAATTTTGGAAGGAGAAACAAAAACTTTTATTTTAACTGTTGATTTTAATGACATTGAAGCGGGATTGTTTGATGAGGGGGACACAATAAAAGCGGAAATATCTTATGATAACGTCGACCTTATTGACGCCGTTGATATGGAGGGTGACATTATTACCTCTCCAGACAAAACAGGATCTGCTTTTGGAAATATAATGACATCTTACTCTTCAGGAATCATTGCAACCTTTGTAACCGCCTCTGAGAGCGTAACGGTAGGGACAGGGGCAAATGACGATGTTGTTACATTCGATCTTTCTTTCAATGTAGAAGCTTTTGATGAAGATATTTTTATTCCGGATGTTGCTTCTAGCAATTCATCTGGTTTTATAGAATTTTCTGTAGAAAAAGATGGGGTAGAGTTAACTGATTATCAATATTATTCATCAGTTTTTGCCAGTGTTGTTAATAATGATGATGACGAACTTTCTGCGGGTGGAAATTTTCTTATTAACGAAGCTGAAACTGAGGAGATTAATCTTACTGTTACTGTTTGGAACAGCCCAGATCTTGGGGCGGGTCTTTATAGTCTCAAATTACAAGATGTACCATGGAATTCTACAGATAGCGCTGTCTTTTATAACGATTACTTGACCAGCTTGGAGGAATTTTTAACAGGTTCTATCTTTATGAACTAATATAAAGAAAAACTTGCGAATGCCGATAAAACATGTTAACTTAAAGGACGTTATGCCAATCAAATTTAGCCCAGTAGAAATAGAAGAAAGAAAGAAACTCGACTTTGATTCAGGGGACACTTTGCGTGTTTGGTCAAAAATCGAGGATAAAGGAAAGACAAGACTTCAAGCTTTTGAAGGAATTGTTCTTGCTCGAAAACATGGAGCCGAAATCGGTGCTACTTTCACTGTTCGAAAGGTTTCAGGAGGAATTGGAGTTGAA
>CAYZIU010000023.1:0-8299 GCA_964478575.1 uncultured Candidatus Saccharibacteria bacterium
TTTTATTGACTTTTTAAGTATCTGTGCTATTCTTCATACAAACTTGTACAAATATGAACACAACTAAAAGAATCCTGATTTTATCAGCCTACAAACCAATTGGAGTATTAATTGATATTCATCTGCGTGATCTTGCTCACGAAGACATCCATTTTGAAAGTGTAGTGGCAAGATGCTCAGACGAAATTGAGGTGGATGAGAAATTTGATATTACTTTTGTAAATGAAACAGATTTATTCCAGCAACTTTCTGAAAACAAAAACCTTTTAATAAAAAATCTTGGCAAGATTGTTGTTTTTTCCGACTATAAAAGCAACATAAATAGATTGAAAGGAAATCACCCAGATGCAAAATTTATAAAAAAAGAAGAGTCCTCTGGGTTTAGTGGACAAATAAAAAGATCTGTTATTCGAGAACTCGGACTGACAAAGCCAATGGAAGTTCTTGTTGAATGAAAATTAAATTTAACCAAAACAAAAAAAATTAAAAAACGCATCACTACTATAGGATGCGTTTTTCTTTTTATAAAATAGTCTAGCCTTTTACTTTCTCTTCGATTATCTTTTTGAGTTTCTTTACACTCTCCTCTTCGAAAAGTGTCACAGCAACAACAGTCTTTCCTAGTTTTGAAAACTTTTCTAGCTCCTTCTCTACTTTTTCTGGTTCAGTCATGTCTGTTTTTGATAAAACAATCAATTCGTCTTTTTCGAGAAGTGTTGGGTCAAAGTCTCCAAGTTCTGTTCGGATAGAGTCATAAGCTTTCATCATATTTGGGTTTTCAAAAGAAACTAGGTGAAGCAGAAGTTTTGTTCGTCTTATGTGGCGGAGGAACTTGTGCCCAAGCCCTTTTCCTTCAGCTGCTCCTTCGATAAGTCCTGGAATGTCGGCGATGATGAATCCGTACATGCGTCCAAGATTCGGATCTAGTGTTGTAAATGGGTAGTCTCCAATTTTTGCTCCAGCATTAGTTAGAGAATTTAGAAGGCTTGATTTTCCGGCGTTTGGATAACCAACAAGTCCCACATCGGCAATTAGACGAAGTTCAGCGTGAAAGTCTGCACCCTCTCCTTCATATCCCTTAGTGCTTTCCATTGGAGTTTGGTTTATAGAGCTTTTGAATCTTTCGTTTCCAACTCCTCCACGTCCACCTTTCAAAATAAGAATAGGCTTCTCGTCCATCAAGTCATAAGAAATATCTCTTTCAAGATCAGTCAAAACAGTCCCGACTGGAAATTTCAAAGTTAAGTCATCTCCATTTGCTCCAGTTAGAGATTTACTTCCTCCTGGTTCTCCGTCTCCAGCTCTTAGATTTCTTTTTTCACGATAGTGTTCGAGGTGGTATAGCTCACGAGTCGCAACGGCATATACATCTCCCCCGTTTCCTCCGTCTCCTCCAGAAGGTCCTCCTTTTGGAACGAACTTCTCCTGACGCCATCGAACAACCCCGTCTCCTCCACGGCCAGCCTCAACGTTAAATTTTATTTCATCTATAAATGCCATTTTTATGCAGCAATGCTCTTTGCTGATTTAGTTATTATTGGGTATACCTGCTTTTCCCCGAATTTTATGTTTATATAAAACTTTGTATCTTTTAACACATTATCGTCAGAAAGGACAGAGACGCTGATTTCTGGATACTCATCTCTGTAGTTTTCTTCGATTCCCTTGGCTAGCAGGTCTGCATGATTTTTTGCTAGTTCGTATAGTTTTTTATGTTCAGCAAAAAAGTTTTTTTGGAAAGAAATAAGACTGTTCTCTTCTGTTCCTTCCCAGTTTATTTTTCCTTCAGAATCTTTTTTTGGAATCTTTATTATATCTAGCGACACATCTGGAAAATTGAAATCCAGATACTCATCTTCATTTTCAAATGAGGCGTTTGTAAGTCCTTCAATCCCTTTGTTCATATTGTTATATTATATCAAACTTTCTCGAACAAGTTTCAACACTCCCTCTTTAGATTTCGCAATACAAAGAAAATTCCCTCTGTGACAAAAAGTTGCGTCCGGAACACCAGTCACTTTTCTCAATTCTTCCTCTCGTAGTGCTCCCCATTCCTTCTTGAATGGATTTCTTGATTCATAAGTGTTTGGACTTATTCTTATACATTCCGCTTTCCAACCTCCTCGACTTGGTTCTATTAGAAAAAGCGCTTCTTGTGTTTCTGACAAGACTGATTGGAATAGATATCTCGGGATTGTCTGGTCTATTTCTACTATTCTTTTATCGGGAGAATTTTTGTAAGCCTGTTCAATAATTCTTCGTCCTTTTATTTGAGCCTTTGCACTTTTTATTTCTCGTTCCAGAATTCCTCTGGCGAAATCAACCGCTCTTATGAAATACGGATACTCATCTTCTCCTTCTTCCCAGTTTGGGTTAAAAGCTCCGACGATTGCACCTATTTCGTACACTCTTTTTTCTGAAGAATCTTTTTGTATATCAAATCCATTGTCTGCCGCATCTACTCCTGCGCAAACTCTCTCGTCTATATATCGAAAGACCTCTTCATCTTTACCGCAGATTTCTAGTCCAAAGTGTTTCCAAATTAGTCCAAAAGAAGCAAATGGAACACCTCCGTCTCTTGTTCCCGCGCCTTCTTTTTGGTGGTGATCAAATCTATTTATGTTTGGGTTGTAAATTCCGCCAACGTCTAGAACAATATCTGCCTTCTTTATCTTTTCTTCGTCACGAGTTCTAATTACCTTTATCCTTCCTTCGTAATAAATAGATAATGTTGCAACGGCAAAAACATCGTCAGTGTGGAAACTTCCGTCGTGAGTAACGACTACTTTTCTTTTCTTTAAAAAATTAAACACAAATTATTCTCCTATCACCTTAGTTCCAATCCAGTTTATGATTGAAACTATCAAAGCTCCCCAGAACGCCGCCGCGAAACCAGAAACATCAAATCCGTCAATAAATCCAGCAACGAACCAGAAGAAGACAGCATTTAGAACAAGGGAAAATATTCCTAGAGTTAGAATGTTTATAGGTAGAGTAAGAATTCCAATCACTGGCTTTATTATTGTATTTATAAAACCCAGGATCGCCGCAACTATTATTGCAGTCAGAACTCCTTCTACTTGTATTCCGTCGATTACATAAGGAACCGCTAGAACTGCAAGGGCTAACACTAACCAATGAATCAGTACTTTCATAAATGTAGCTTCAAGTTTATAGCTATGAGCTGTTAGCTTTTTTCTCTAATAATTTACCTATCATTGATGATAACATTTTTTGTATTTCTGTAACCGACTCTTCTATTTTACCTTGTTTTATTTCAGGGTAAATATCTTTTGTAATAAGCAATTGAGTTTCTAGTTCAGCACAAGACCCTTGGGCAATCCTTAAGAATTGAACAAAATCTTTCCTGCTTGATCTTTGCCTACCCTCAGCTATGTTAGAAGGAATACTTACCGCAGACCTTCTCATTTGTGATATTAATCCAAAAACCTCATTTTTTGGTAAAAGCTCTGTTATTTTATAAACCTCTTTTACTAAAATTAAACTTTTTTGCCAAACTATTAAATCTTTGTAAGAATTTATTGTCATAAAGCTGGAAGCTTACAGCTTAAACCTAAAAGCTAGTTGAGTAATTTATCGACAATTCTCTTTACATCTGCACCATCCGCTTTTCCTTTCAGGTCTTTCATTAGTGCACCGAGTATCATTCCTGTTTTTGATTTATCAATTTCCCCCATTTCAGATATTTTTGCCTTAGCGAAAGTTTCAATCTCTTCTTCACTCATCATTTTTGGAAGAAATGTTTCGAATAGATCTAGTTGAGTTTGGTCTTCATCAGCAAGGTCGTCTCTTCCGGCCGCGCGGAATTGAGAGATTGCATCTTTCCTTTGTTTAACCAACTTTGTAATAACAGATATAACTCCTTCGTCATCCAACATTTCACTTGGCTTCATTCCTCGGCCTGTAACTTCAGTTCCAATTCCAGCGAGGATCGCTCTATAAGAGGCAAGTAAAACTTGATCTCTTGCAAGCATCGATTCTTTTATTTTTTCTTTTATTTGGTCGTGTAGCATGTTTTATATTATAGCAAAAAATAAAAAACCCGCCTTAACGACGGGATTTCTTTGGTGGAGTATTTCCTCCTGTATCATTTCGGGCAAAGTTATTATCTTTCTTTACCACTTCTTTTTTTACTAAAATTTCTTTAGTAGGAGGCTCGTTTTTATTATTCAGTTTATGTTCTATGTATTCATTCCCCCATCTCCGAGTTTCTTCTATCAGTTTTTCTATGGGACCAAGCGGGTTTTTGATGTATTTACCAAAAACTGATTCAATGACTGTTTTTAAAAGGTCTATTAATAAATTAAAGTCTTTTAGATTAGACTTAATGGCCATATCATAAGCGTCTTTGGTATTTTTATAAACCTCCAATCTATCGACACTCTCCTTTAGCTCTTTTTTATAAGTTTCTAACTTATTTCTTGCTTCGTTCATAGCTTGGGTGTGTCGAGTCAGTATAAACTCGTTAAAGTTTTCTTTGTCTTTAACTCTTTCCTCCTCAAGTATTCTTTCTGCTTCCTTTTTGAAATGTTCTAGTAGTAATTCATTTGCCATATGTGCAATTTTTTGTTAATATTATCACAACTTATGGAAAAGTCAAGAAAACTTTTATTTTTAGACACCGAAACAACTGGTAACACTGAGGCAGATTTTTTGTGCCAGGTTGCTTATCAAGTAAATGATGAAGAAATCAAAGAAGAATTATTTAAACCCGAAATTCCTATTTCTGTGGAATCTAGTTCTGTCTGTCACATAACGAACAGGATGGTTGCGGATAAATCCCCTTTTCGTGGTTCTCATTTTTCTGAAAAACTAACAACTGATTTAACTGAGTCTGTTTTTGTGGCACACAATGCAATCTTCGATATAACAATGCTCAAGAAAGAGGATATAGAGATTGATGATTATATTTGCACAATGAAAATAGAAAAATATCTCGATAAAGATGGAACAATCCCAAGATACAGCCTGCAATACTTGCGATATTTCTATGATTTTGATGTTGAAGCATTTGCCCACCAAGCATCTGATGATATAAAAGTTTTGAAGGTTCTATTCAAACATCAGTTAGACAGATTGATGAAAGAGGAATCCTTGAGTGAAGAAGATGCGGTGCTTAAAATGATTACCATTTCAAAAGCTCCTTCAATAATAAAAATAATTCCGTTTGGAAAACACAAAGGAAAGAATATAGAAGATGTCGCCAAAGAAGATAAGGGTTATCTCGAATGGCTTCTAAATGAAAAACTAAAAAATCCCCAGATTGGAGATGAGGATTGGGTTCATACACTGAAGAGTTTCCTTGGAAAATAGAGTTTGACAGTCCCATATTTTTTCAGTAATATCATAAAAAACTGAGAAAGATGTACACAGATAAAAAAAGAACATACCTCGATATTCCCAAGGAGTTATTTGAGGAAATTTTCAACAAAAGTGGAAAAAACAAGAAAACAGAAGTTTTAAGATTTCGACAATTCGGACAGGAATTTTTGGACTTTGAAACAGCGGAGATATCGATTCCCCGAGCAAAAAATAAGCCCATGATCGGATTATCCATAAAAGAAGACCGCGTTATATTTTCTTTTTGGTATAAAGATGAAGGAAAAGACAAGTTTGCTTACTGTGAAGAACAATTTATGTTGGTAGCAAGAAGTATTCCGCTTACAGAAGAACAGATTTCCTCTGGAGAAAAGATCCGGTATGAGATTAAGTTTTTCACTTCAACATTTGGAGTTGATCCAGCACACATGTCGGCTGATATTGCTTCTGATATATTGAAAAAAGCACACGAGATGTTGAAAAATACAAAAAACTATTACAGAGTTATTAAATAAGCCCCCTCGGGCTTTTTTTGTTATAATAATCTCTATGCAACAAATACTTTGGATCGTAATTGGACTCCTTGGAGGGTTGGTCGTTTTTCTTTTAATGAAAAGTAAAAAATCTGACGCCCCTTCGGCTAATCCCGAAAGCTTGTCTCTAATACTTTCTCAAGTAAACGAGCTCACGCGAACTGTGGATGCCAAGCTTGGTGAATCTCAAAAACAACTTAACGAAACAGTGCGCCACCAGAGTCGTGAGTCTCAAGATATTATTCGTGATATCACAGAGCGTCTAACTCGACTCGATGAGACTAATAAACAGGTTGTTTCTTTCACTGATCAATTAAAGAGCCTTCAAGATATTCTAAAAAATCCAAAACAAAGAGGGATTCTTGGTGAATATTATCTCGAAACTCTTCTGAAGAATGTTATGCCTCCTGGAAGTTATCAGATGCAATATCCTTTTCCGGATGGAACTATAGTGGATGCAGTTGTGTTTGTAAAAGACAAAATCATTCCGATTGATTCCAAGTTTTCTCTCGAAAATTACAATCGAATAAGCGAAACGAGTGACCCAGCAGAAAAAGATCGTTTGGAAAAAGTTTTCTTAAATGATTTGAAAAATAGAATTGTTGAAACTTCAAAGTATATTCAACCTGAGAAAAACACAATGGAGTTTGCTTTTATGTTTATTCCACACGAAGCGATTTATTATGATTTGATTGTAAATAAAATTGGAGCAATAACTGAAGAGACAGAAAATTTGATCCAACGGGCGGCCTCAAAATATAAAGTTATAATCGTCTCCCCTACTTCATTCCTCGCTTATCTGCAGACAGTTCTTCAAGGGCTAAAAGCTATGCAGATAGAAGAATCAGCAAAGGACATCGTCAAGCGTGTTGGTGAGCTTGGAAAGCATCTGAAGAGCTATGAGGAGTATCACAACAAGCTCGGTAGTTCTCTTGGAACTGTTCTAAATCATTACAACTCTTCTGGAAAAGAGTTGAAGAAGGTAGACAAAGATGTTTTGCGTATTTCTGGTGTATCAAATGAAATTGAGCCAATCTTTTTAGAGAAAGGAGAAGAATAAAAACTAGTACACGGTGAATAAGTTTATCAATAGAACGGCAAATGTATTACATTGGTTGTTTTTTATTGTAATGATTAGCTCAATCTTTTGGCTAAATTGGTATTATATTTTATTAATATTTATCCTTCTCAGAATTCAAGATATTATACTTGGCGGCTGTGTGCTTACTTATTTTCAATACGGAACATTTAAAAGACAGTGGGTTTTCTTTGATTTCATAAAGAAGAGTAATTTACCGAAATCTTTTTTCGTCTTCTTGTTTGATTGGTTTCTTCCTGCCCTCTTAGTATTTACTGCTTGGCTCATAAAATAAAAAAACCTGCTTATGGCAGGCGTCGTAGTGGGGTGTCGGAAGTTATTTGGAAATGATTATTTTCATCCAAATGAACAAGTTCGTCCCCTCTTCTGTCTATAAATTGGGGGAACTTTGAAGGCTGGCTTCCGCTTTTAAAGATTCTTTTCAACTCTTTTCTTCGAGCTGTTTCTTCTTTTGTGATTTTCGGCATAGGTGCATAATTTGTGAAATTATACATTTATAAAATATTTTGTCAATAAAAACCACTTTATTGAATTTATATAAAAATTGACTTTTCAAGATAAGAATGTATCCTTATGGAAAATATCTAGTTATGATCTTTTTAATGTTAGTTGCAATTTTTTCTGGTTTGTCGTTCTTTGCTTGGTTTGGAGTATTTGTGGAAAAATCTAAAAAAGAGAAACCTGAGGATTGCTCCACAATGACCCATCCTCCTATGGTAATGATGGTGTTGTCTCTTTTTATATTTTTGGGAAGTATCTTTATGATGCTATATGGACAGAATCAATAGAATTATTTTAGTTAAATTAAACCTCTTCATGTGTCAATTTGAGAGGTTTTTTTATTTCATTAATAAATATTATTTTCTGGATATCTTGTCCCTCGAGTTATGAAATTAGTTTCGAGATCCTTTAATTCAAATTTTTCTTTAAAATAATTCTCTATATAGTTTTTATCTAAGCCATTCTGACAGGTGTATACATCAATACTCACAAATCCCCTCTTTGGGAAAGTGTGAATACTTATGTGACTTTCTTCTATAACAACAAACCCGCTCCATCCCCCCGGATCCTTGCTGTCGTTCCCCGGGGCGAAGTAAACTTCTGGTTCTGATAACTTATGCATAGTAAGGAGTGAAGGAAGATTGTTTAAGGAATCGAGAACTACTTCTTTGTTATTTAGAAGTTCTTCATTTCCTCCATATCCGTCGATTGTTATGTGTTCTCCGAAGTGATTCATAAAAAATATTTTATCATAAAATAAAAAACCCCTACGTTGATAGGGTTTTTTTGTTGCGAGTCTTTGTTATAAGTTTTGGAACCAAATATT
>CAYZIU010000024.1:0-7279 GCA_964478575.1 uncultured Candidatus Saccharibacteria bacterium
TCATGTTTCATGTGAAATGCTCTGTTTTTGTCCTCTATTCGTATCATACTAATTATTATAATACAATATTTAGTAAATTAAAGCTAGTTTTAGTGGTTATCCTTGAATTTTATTTAATTTACTCCAAACATAACTAAGCCTGTGGCCATGGTTACGGCCACTTTTAGAGATTGTTACACAAGAAACATTTTGACCTGCCTTATGGGTTTTGGCCTTGTTTACCAACCAACTCCACCTAATTATTGAAAATGGTCTTACTAAACGGGCTTTATTGATAAAAGACAAAAGTAGTGTATAATTTCTTTGCTTATTAACAATAACAGCGCTATTGGTCGGGTGACCATAGACAAAATGCGCCTCCATAGCTTAATGGATAGAGTACTGGTCTTCGGAACCAGTGATGGGGGTTCGATTCCCTCTGGAGGCACAAAAAAGTTTCAGATGAAACATAACTTGAACAATAAAATACCTGAATATGTTACACATGTAACAAAAACCCTTCAAAATGCAGGTTTTGAAGCTTTTTTGGTTGGAGGATGCGTCCGAGACATAATAATTGGCCGTGAACCTAAAGACTGGGACATAACAACAAACGCTAATCCAGAACAAATACAAGGGCTTTTTGAAAAAACTGTATACGAGAACAAGTTTGGGACAGTGGCGGTTTGTATCCCCAAGCTTACAGCTGATAGCTCAGAGCTCACAGCTTCCGAATATGAAATAGTTGAAGTTACACCTTTTAGACTAGAAACAAGCTATACAGACCACCGACACCCTGATTTAGTAACCTTCTCAGACAATCTAGAAGACGATCTACAGCGTCGAGACTTCACAGTCAACGCAATTGCCTATGATCCTATAAAAGACATTCTAAAGGACATTTTTGGAGGTATAAAGGACATTCAGGAAAAGACATTAAGGACAGTGGGGGAGCCGAACGAAAGATTTGGAGAAGACGCCCTGCGATTAATGCGAGCAGTTAGATTTTCTGTAGAACTTGGATTTGTTATTTCAAGTGAGACACTAGAAGCTGTTGAAAAAAATTCTGATTCAATTCAAAAGATATCCACAGAAAGAATTCGTGATGAATTTAGAAAAATAATTATGTCTCCTGAGCCAGCTCTTGGTATTGGAATGCTACAGAAATTAGGATTAATAAAACACTTCATTCCGGAATTAGAACAGGGGATTGGTTGCGAGCAGGGAGGTGCGCACAAGTTCGACGTATACGAACACTTGCTCCAGGCTCTTCAGCATTCGGCTGACAAAGGCTGGCCACTAGAGATCAGACTCTCTGCACTCTTTCACGATATCGGAAAACCGAAGACCCGAAGAAAGGGGATTAAGAAAGCATATACATTTTACGGACACGAAGTTGTCGGAGCTCGCATGACACGCGTGATAATGGAGCGAATGAAATTTCCGAAAGACACAACTGAGCTTGTAACTTCTCTTGTGAGATATCATATGTTCTTCTCTGACACAGAACAGATTACACTTTCTGCTGTACGAAGAGTTGTACGAAACGTGGGGGTTGAAAATATCTGGACTCTTATGAATGTGCGTGAATGTGACCGTGTTGGTATGGCAAAAGCAGAAGCACCGTACAGATTGCGTAAATATCATGCCATGATAGAACAAGTGCTTCGTGATCCAATATCTGTTTCGCAACTTGTAGTTGATGGAAATATTTTGATGAAAGAGCTTGATGTTATGCCTGGACCACGCATGGGTTGGATTCTAAATTCACTTCTAGAAGAAGTGCTCGATGATCCAGAAAAAAACACTCGTGAGTATTTGGACAAAAGAGTAGGGGAGCTGAATCAGTTGGAAGATAAAAGTTTGAAGTTGTTAGGTGAGAAGGCAAAGCAGATAAAAGATGAGGCAGAGGAAAAAGAGCTTGGAGAAATACATAAAAAGCACGGAGTGAAAAAGTGAAGCCTGTCCGCCTCTGGCGGAAAATAAAAAAAGCGCTCCGGCTGGGGCGCTTTTATTTGAAATACTACATAATTCTTTTACAAAACCACTCGAGTGAGGGCATTTTGTCTATTTGAATTTCTTCCTCAACTCCTTGTGGAAAGTCATCTAAATAAAAATCTTGGCCTGAGGTAACTTTATCGTAAAGAATTGTCATCAAATGTGCAGCGATCGCATAGTCAGGATACTCAAGAACACATTGCTTTCTATTCATGTTGTTCCATTTTTCATAATCCTTACTCCATGCTTTTTCACCAATACTAAAAACAACAACTGCTTGCACCTCGGAGTAAAAATTATCATATGGACCACCTTCAGAGATTTTTTTCAAATACTCTTTTTCCTGAGATTCAGAAAAGGTGAAAGTGGACTTATAGACAACACGTCTTCCGTCTTTAATTACTAATTCAAACTTTTTCATATATTTATTTAATTTTTAAGTGAACTAAATTTCTTTCCAAACAATCTCTTTTGTCTTGAAATAATTCTCTGTGAACATAACTGCTTTTTCAGTCACAAATGGTTTGCATGTATAGCAATCAAGTGTGATGAGAGCTGGATCTCCGTTTCGAGAAGGGTAGGAGTAGAATGTAGCACCGGAAGTTTTCCAGTGTTGCCATGCACCCCATCCATCTTCGTGAGCTGTGTAAACAATAGGTTCTCGACAAGGAACCATCCCAACTACCTCAGTAAGTTTTCGTAGGTAATCTGCAATGACAGTGGGATCCTCAATGAAATTTTCAACTGTCGCTTCAATAATAATCCTTTGTCGACATAAATTTGGTGCAAGATTTTTCCAGATTTCTTCCTTTTGGTTGATAAGTCGGCCAAGACTAAAAAGTGCGGCGGTTCCTAAGTAACAAAGAATACCCCCAATTTCTGAATAGTCTATAAAAACTATCGTAGAAAAAATATAAAGAAATAATCCTGCGAGGACTGAAAAAGCCCCAATAAAAATTAGAACAATGCTTTTCATTTTTTAAAGTTTAAAGGTTAAATTAATGTATTCGGCCGAAGTACACTAACTTTCCTAAAACTTATTTTCAAAGAGCTTGAATTTTCCACATTATGCAATATGTTTAGCAATTTGTCGAATATAAAGACTTTTTAGATACATTAGTAAACAAACTATTTACTTTCTCCATGTAGTTTGTTACGCTTAGCGAGTGTTAAACAAGCCTAAAACAATTGAAGACCACATCCTTGCCTCTCTCCAAGTGGGCTCTAGGGGCACAGCGGAACTTCTTGAAGAGCTCCAAGCTGTGAGAGCAGGCACAACGAAACAAGCCTTCTACCAGACACTTCGCAAGCTAAAAAAAGAAGAGGTGGTTGTGGTGTATGCAAAGCGAGTATCGCTCTCGCATATTTGGATCAATACTATGGCCGAGTATTTTTCCATTGCAGGGAAAAACTATTCCGCGAGTGAGAGCCCGAGCGAAGAGTTCCTGCTTCTAACTGATGGGGAAAAAATTTCTTACTCATTTAAAGATCCTCATACTACTGACATATTCTGGGGACATGCGTTTGGAATACTTTTGGGGCAGGTAAATCCAACAGTGCCAATCTGTATTTACAATTCACACGAATGGTTTCTGGTTGCAAGAGAAGAAAGTGAAAAGAAACTTTTTACACAAATTAAAGACGAGAAAAAAAGTCTGTTGATGTTGGTTGGGAACAGGGAAGTGTTGGATATAGAAATCGGTAAATGGTTCGATGGAGAGCAACTACAGTATTTTGCAACGACAGATAAAATATTTGATAAGAAAAATTACTATATCAACGTCTTTGGAGATTTTATTATTGAAGCTTGGCTTGATCCAAAAACCACAATAGAAATAAATGATTTTTATCTAAACAAAAAAGTACTGAGTAAGGAGGTAAAAGAGGAGTTGAAAAATATTGTTTCAAAGAAGGGGAGAAACAAGCTTGTAATATCCCGAAACAGTAGAAAGGCAAGCAAAACACGAAGTATGTTTAAAAAGTATTTCGTATTTAACAAATCCCATTAGAAATAAATTACCACTGCGAGCCCTCGTGATTTCTAACGGGACAAGAAAAAAACGCTCCGGATGGAGCGCTTTAGCAGCTGCTTTCTGGGCAGGATATGAACCTACATTCTGGGTACCTCTGTAACTTGATCAACAAGTAACAAGTGCGCAATTCGCCAGATCCTTACAAATTAGTATCACCATACCGGCAACCGCTTCAATCTATTATTATTGATTTTTAAAATTTTCGTTAATACACCTCGCTGTTTTTTTGTCAGGTCTGTATACACAAGCTCTTTGTCTTCTTCCTTTCGTATAGATCCCCATTCCATTCTGTTTTTCGGATATCCATTTTTTTGATGAAAATCCGTAAGAATTCTTTTCACAACTAATATGAGATTCCATTCGAACTGCTCATGTATGTTTTTATTACCATTAAACCCGAGATGCTCTTTTTTACATCCAATAAATTTTATTTTATTGTCTTTTTCTTCAGTCCATAAACAATATCCTTTTTCATTGGCAAGCGAGATCAAATAATCCATAATATTTTTTTCACTCAAAAGAGTCTCCCACATGTCGATTATTTTCAATTGAAAAATATCGAGAGTGCGGTCTTCTTCTGACTGAGACATCTGCTCAATAATTTCAATTTTCATTTTTTAAAAGTTTAGTGGCATATTCCCATACTTTCCTATACTTGTCAAAATAAAAAAAGCGCTCCGGATGTAGCGCTTTTAAATTTAATATTTTACTTTTACAGTTTAACGAATGAGGAAATTTTTCCATCAACCAAAATATAATATGTTCCGGACGAAAGGTTGGCAACGTCGAAAACTTTTTTGTTATCGATTTCGTTGGCCATCAAATATATTTCTTCTGAAAGAGAAAATGTCCTCACATTTTTCCCAACACAGTTTTCTATTGAAAGAAAATCTGTTGCTGGGTTTGGAAAAATCTTTATTTCATTTTCAGAAATATTTTCGACACCAACTTCATAGCAAGAGGGAAGTGAAATTATTCCTGGCGAATAAATATCCGCTCCGTAGATGAATGCACCGCCGGCATAAAATAGTTCGTCGCTTACAACTATGGCATATCCATTTCCATCAAGTCCACGATCTGTCTGAATAACCTCTTTTGTAGGTCGATCAAACATCGCAAGATTTTCCGCGTCGCAATTTCCGAAGTTGGTAAAATTACCAACCACGACAACAAAACAACCGCTTGCAGAAATATCAAGAATATTTCCGTCACTTGCAAAGAGTGAATCCATATCTCCGTCCTTAAATTCCGAGAAAATCCCGTACTCAAGTGGTGGGGCATAGTTTGTCGAAGAAACATATGTTCTATCTTCAACGGATTCCCAAAATACGAAGTACTCATCCTCCGGGAAAACGTACACAGTATTCCAAACAGAATCATCCAACTGGAAAATTTTGTGAAGCCCTGCATCCTGTCCGACGCAATACAACTTGTTCTGAAAGACAGTTAGCCCAACCACAGATTCGGATTCTGGTGCCAGGTGAGATCTCCACTCATTCAAAGGTGGAACAAAGGAGTGGATCCGCGAAGCTGATAGGGTGTCGTCAATGTACAGGGACGATCCAAAAATATATAAAGTGTCTCCACTTTGATACAAATCGACCCAGCTAGCAGTTTCTGCTAAGGTCTCCGTTTCACAACTCTCGTTTACTTTTACAATCCACCCGGACTCTGTGTAAACAAAAAATTCTTCATTTATAACCGCTCCAGACAAAACTGTACCAAGCGAGTCTGGGAGACCACACTCTGTCCATTCTTCAGTTAAAATGTTCCCGAAAACAATCTCATCTTCTATCCCACAGTCTCTACCTATGAAAATCGTTTCACCTCTGCTTTCTAGAACTGAAACATAACAACCAACTTCCTGATCCGGAAGATAGGATCCCTCCCACACGGGAGTAAAGTTCTGCGCATTTGCAGTCTGTGCAAACAATACAAGTAAAAATATTATTTGTTTCATATTAAAGTGCTTTGACTAAATTATTTCACAAACCAAGCAAATAAAAAACCCGGGAATTAAACACTTACCCTTATCTTTTTTGGAAAAGCAAATTTCCTAAAAAAGAGTTAGAATATAGATAATGAACGAGGATAAAGATATCGGACCGAAAGCCCTTCCCAAAATAAGGACAATGCAAAGTGACATGGGAATCGCAAGTGACCCAATGCCGGAAAAAATAAACATCGAAACCACTCCAAAAAAAGAATTGGACGCAGTTTCTGTTATGCCGAAAATTGAAAGTGTTCCTGCTCCAATATCTGTGCAACCCATTGAACAACCAATAAATAATATTCCGGAGCAACCTTTTGTAAGTCCAAAAATAAACGAGTTATCAAGAATGCCTGCGCCTCTCCCTAGAAACGAGCCTGTGCCAGTCCAGGCCCGAGCTCCACAATCTCTACGAACTTTCTCGGACGACTTGTCCTCCGCTCTTCGAAGGACCCAAGGATCGATCATAACGATTGCCCTTCAAGAAGAGGAGAAAAGAAATCAAATGAAACCCGTCGCAAAACGAAAAGATTCTTTCTTGGTGGTGATTTCAATCGGACTTATAACGATCGCACTTGGAGCAATCTTCTTTGTTCTAAGTGGCAAAGAACTTCCTTTCACCGAACCGACAGATGTTAGCACTGTAAGTGAAAAACTTCTTCTTCCAATTACAGTGAACAATATAAAAAGTATTTCACTAGACGGAAAAACTCGCGACTCTGCATTGTCTGAAGTTTCAACTTTATTAGAAACAACAGAGACTGGTATAACTGGGATTATTTTTACAAAAACTTTTGGTGAATCAAACAAACTTCTCAGTACAACAGAATTCACTTCATTCTTTGAAATAAAAACACCTGGAGCGCTCGCTCGGGGATTCGATAGTTCTTTCTTGTTTGGAACATTCAAAAATGAAGACACTTCACCATTCTTTATTTTTACAGCAGAAAGTTTCGAGTCCGCATTATCTGGAATGCTCGCTTGGGAAGAAAACATTGTTACAGATCTATATCTATTTCTAAATATAAAAAGAGAATCTCTTGGAGACCAGAATTTTGTTTTTGAAGACTCCGTTATAGAAAACAAAGATGTAAGAATTCTAACTCTTCCAACTGGCGAAAATATTTTTTACCTAGTTTATCCAGACGGAACAATATTCATTGCAACAGACAAAAATATAGTGGGGGAGGTAACAGAAAAAATTTCAATTGAGAAGCTGAAGTAGAATAAACAGCCTACTGAAACGACGCCAAACTTAAACTAGACAATAAACTACCAT
>CAYZIU010000025.1:0-7255 GCA_964478575.1 uncultured Candidatus Saccharibacteria bacterium
ATATTCTGCCGTATGGCCAAGAAGAGCTAGCTTATCTCTAAGCTCAATCACGATCCTCTCCGCAGTCTTTTTGCCTATTCCTGACACCTTTGTGAGGTATCCAGTGTCTCCAGAACCGATGGCCTTCTTGAGTGAATCAATAGCGCCGATTGAGACAATTGAAAGGGCGGACTTTGGTCCAACACCAGACACAGAAATAAGCATTTCAAAAAACCTAAGTTCGTCTCCAGTTTCAAACCCATATAGATCGAGAGCGTCTTCTTTTACATTTAGGTGAGTTAAGAGAGAAATATTTCCACCCGCTCTCTCTGAATTTCGGGCGATAGTATCAATCGGAACATACAGGCGAAATCCAACTCCATGAACATCCACGATTAGTGATTTGTCAGAGACGGTTATTATTTTCCCTTCAATTCTAGCGATCATTACCTCTAGTATATCTTATTAGTATTTTGGAGGCGAATTAAGGTTGTGACAGATTGTTTCGTTTCGCCCGTCTATATATTATATGAAGAAAATAACTTTAATTTTTGTATTTGCAGTCCTTTTTTCAATAAGTATCTATAAGGCCGAGGCCCTGTCCTTTGAGTGTTCTTTGTGTACAAATGAGCCGTCTTATGTAGGAGTTCAAGTGGTTCAAGTACTGGGAAGTGAAATTTCAAGTGTTGGCCCTGAGCCAGCTGTCGCATATTTAGATTCCCCATATTTATATGCTTTTGAATACAGCACAGATGATGATTTTGAAGTAGACAATAATTTCGCGCAGGCATATATGTCAGGGGCTTATACCACTGCATGGTACGGGTCTTCATATATTTCAAAAAGTTTTTTGGCGAATTTAAAAAATTTAGACTCAGATACAACTTTTTATTACAGAATAAATAAATATTCCAGTGGAACTCAGATGGAAGACCTGGAAGAGGGAACAGAAGACCCGATTTTTAGTGGTGAAGTGAAATCTTTTAAAACAAAACAGTCCTCACATTTTACAGTTAAGATGTATAAAGGAATGAGTTATAACTCTGAAGTAGAAAGAATGCAGGAATTACTTTTTAACTTTGGGTACTATACAGTCTCTTATGATTATAGTCTTACAAAGATCGCGGATGGAAAATTTGGAGCAATGACAGACACAGCAGTCAAAGCTTTTCAAAGCTCCTATGGTCTCACCGCTGACGGAATTGTTGGGCCAGACACCAGAGGGAAACTAAACTTTATTGTTGATATGGAGCAGGGTGGATGTTCTGCTACTTTAGTAATTCCCCCTGTTTTTGCTTGTCCAGCTCTCTAACTTTACAATCTATAAAAATCAGGTTAGGATGGGTAAATCAATCGTCCGTGTCTCGGCGTGCGATAAAATCTAAAATAACTAATTAAAATAAATGGCAATTACAAAATCAGCTAAAAAGGCAATCCGAGTTTCCAAGAGAAAGAAGGTCTTCAACGATAGAAAGAAGAAGATAATGAAAGATGAGATAAAAAATATCGAAAAACTTTCTAAGGCAACTAAAGTAACAAAAGAAAGCCTATCTAGTGCATATCAGGCAATCGACAAAGCAGTAAAGAGAGGAATAATGAAGAAAAATACTGCTTCTCGCCGAAAGTCAAAAATCGCCAAAATGGCAAAGTAATCAAAAACCCCGCGTTCGTGCGGGTTTTTGATTTGTGTTAAAATTTCACCGTCGGTATTTACTATAAATCCCGACCTTTAATCGGGATCCCGACTTTCGTCGGGACTAATAACTATAAACTAAATTATGTCTCATTTACTTGAATTTTACGGAGAAGAGTGTCCACACTGTATTAAAATCAAACCTCTTATTGAAAGTGTCGAAAAAGAACTCGGTGTTAAAGTGGACAGCTTTGAAGTTTGGCACAATGATGAAAATTTGAAATTATTAGAAACTCACGACAAAGGTTTTTGTGGGGGAGTTCCTTTCTTAATAAACACAAATACAGGAAAGTGGATTTGTGGAGAGGCGACACTAGATGAGTTGAAAGCTTGGGCAAAAGAATAATTTTGACATAGTTGGTTCTTTTGCTATTCTCCTTCTACGACTGATCCCGTCGCTTTATTTCCGGGGATCACGCGGTCTCGTCGTTCAATGGATAGGACGCAACTTTGCGGAAGTTGTAATGTAGGTTCGATTCCTATCGAGGCCACAATAAAAAACACCCACAGAGATGTGGGTGTTTTTTATCTAGAACCCCAATCTCTCAAGAACTTCTTCAAAAAAGCTTTCTTCTATTTCTTTTTGGCGGAGTTACTTTCTTGAAACACTCCAAACAATATCAAAAAGTGCCTTCATTGATTTTACGAGGTCAGTACTTTCCATAATAAATCCAAGTAAATCCTTTTTTGTCGAAACAAAAGCAACTTTGTTACTATAAATATAGATTGTAAAAGGCATTTTAAATCCATCGGGGGCATATCTAATTGTTCTAAGATTTTCCGGAGAATTACCATAAAGTTGGTAGCTCATTTCATTTTCCTTAATACGAATACTTGTAGACTTCATTCCTTTTGCAATTCTCTTTTTTATCCAGTTGTCCAAAAACTCTTGCCCAACGGATTCCACAAGATCTTTAACAGAAGCAAAATAAAAAAGATCTTTTCCTTCATCAGTCATATCTTCGTAAATATTTTGAATACCATTTTTCCCACTATAAACCTTTAATACTGGGCGCTCTGAATTTGAGCCAATTAACCCTTGTAATTCAGGCATGAGTTGTTTTGCCAAAGCATAAGAATCTTCCACCCTCTTAAGAAGATTATTTGGATGTTCTGCTACATATAGAACCTTGCGAGCTCTGGGAAATGTAGTAATTAGTCCTTTTTTCTTTAATTCTTCCAAAACAAGATAGCAAGTTGGGCGCTTTATACTTGTTTTTTCAGATAAGGCAATAACTGAAAACTTCCCTAAACTAAGAGCTGTTGTGTAAATTTTTGACTCTTTTTCATTTAACCCCAACTTTTCAAGGGATTTTATAAGCTCTGTTTCCACCTAAGAAGTATATTATATTATAGAAAAGTGTCAAATATTCTGACAAACAATCTTATCTTTTATAAAACCCTTATTTTATAGGGATTATGTGGGTGGTCATGTTTTTATATATTGACATTTATATTTAATATGTTATACTCGTAGCAAAAGTAATCTTTAAACAATCTAATAAATAAAAAAATGGAAAAAAGTATCAACGAATTCATGGATTCTCTTAGAGAGAAGACTTTTGAAAATGAAACTGCCAACATCATTATTAATGGAATAATGAAAGGAGAACACCGATTTGCCCACTTTGCCAGCTACTTTACTAACCCATTTAAAAGACTGGTATCAGGAATGCAAACACCATTAGAGGGAAATTTTGATTTCGAAGCATTAGGGAATATAAAAATTGAACCAAAACTTCTCGAAATCATTGACAGAAAAAAACTATGGAGAACGGAAGGGGAAATACCATCTTCCTATGCTCCGATTAAAATTGACTGGAGCCCAATTCGATTGAGTATAAAAGAGGCAAAACAAATTCTTAAAATTAATCAATCTGATTACAGGATTACTCTTGCCGAATTATGTACTATAATCAAAGAATATAATTTTTCTGGAATTCCCAACGCCCATTCAATCATTGCTTTCATTATCACCACTGAAGGGAATGATGTGCCTGTAATTGCCGGCTTTGATGGTAAAGGATCTATTGAGATTTCCATCATCAACGAAAAAGAATCAGAAAAGGGCGATAATGAAATGAATAGTGTAGTCTGGATGTCAGGCTACTAAACCAAGGCTAGTTTATGTTTTATATAAACTAGCCTTTTCTTTTTAGTCAGTTCCGCAAAAAACACCCACATCTCTGTGGGTGTTTTTTATCTAGAACCCCAACCTCTCTAGTACTTCTTCAAAGAAGCTTTCTTCTATTTCTTTTTTTGGTAAATAGGCAGACAAAACTTGTTCTATTTTTTGGAGGTCAACACCCTCGGGTATTGGTATTGAAATTAGGGGAATCATTGCTTTGTTGGAATCTAGGAGTAAGTTTCTTTTGCCTTCTTTTATCCAAAAAGCCTTTAAGGTTGAATACGAGTAAACAAACTCATCAATGTGTAGACCCCTTTCGTCGATCAAGAATCTTGCCTCGTCAGGCTTTCTTATTGAGAAGAAGAATAAGCAAACTGTTGCAATCAATATAAATATTGCAAACATTATATTTTCGTTCACTATTGAAATTATTATTCCGGATATAGCGATAAGACCAACTAGCCAAAACCAGTCGTTTGTTCTATCCTTTCTTTCGTATTCGTGTCCAATCCAAGATATGTTTCCCATCTGTTATTATTTTAACACCTTGGAAACTTTTTGCACTAAAAGTCTGTGAAATCGTCTCGAGCGTCTTTTATTTCTTTATCGAAAGTTTCTTTTATGTTGAGTATTTTTTGGTCTCTTTCCCCTCTTTTTGTTTCAATGAATTCTCTGAAGTGTCCTCCGGCAAGACTATTTTGAACAACATTCTTTTCATTACTCATTACCTTCTCTACGTCTCCCATTTTGAAGTCTTTGTTTTCTTGACACAAGGACTTTACTTCAAGAATCTTGTCTTCTACATTTTTTTCAAATGACTCGAATGATCCGTCTTTTTTTACACCATATTCAGAAAGATAAGATATTATGGCTCCTCGGTATTCTTCGTTTGCACTAGAAATAGAAGAGTTTCTTTTTTCAATAGCTACAAAGATTTTATTTTCAAAAACTTCAAGATCTGCCAATTTTTCTTCGGGTACCTTTTTTTCTAGTTTGTTAAATTTTTCTTCTATTGATGATTTTATTTCATCTCTTTTTTCATTAACTACAGAGTCTTCTTTTGCCCAAGCCTCTTGTAAAGCAGAGGTCTTTTCAGCTAAAGATGTGTTTTTTGTAGAGTATAGACCGTCTATTCTAGAAGAAAAGTTTTCTGATATTTTTTCAATCCTCTCACAATCCCTCGACATTTCTGAAGATATAACACTAGCTTTCTGTCTCTTCATTATATTTTTCGGAAATTCAAACCTCGCCGCTTCGGCAGAAGGCGAGAGGAAAAACATAAATATGAAAGCTGTGATTATTATTTTTTTCATATTATTCTTCATAAAAACTTAAACTAGCTAGTTCATCAAAGTCTGAGTTTTCTATTTCGTCAAAAAGGGCGTCCTCTTCTTCAGTAGAAGAAAAAGAAAATTCCTCATTTCCTAAGTCTTTTATTATCTCTGTTGCTATTCCCGCTTCATTGTTGTTGGTTATTTCTGGAAGACCCACGAATATGGCAATGGCCAGAACCAGAGTTGCTGGTGCCATCTTGAAAAGAACAAATTTCTTCTCAAGAAACCAAACAGGGGAGGAGTAGGGGCTTTTTATTGCCTTTTGTTTAGTCGTGCCCCCTCTAATTATTTTTTGTATAAACAAATCAAAGCTCGCTCTGTCTGGTGAGAGAAAGATGCTTACTTTTTTTAGTGCATATTCAATTTTGTCTTCTTCTTTTTTTATCATAAATATTTTTCTATGCTTGATTTGTTTTCTCGGATCTTTTTTATTCCCCGCGAGCACAACTGTCTTATCGCCATCTCACTTTTTCCCATAATGTCGGCTATCTCTTCAATCTCCATTTCTCCAAAATATCTGAGTTCGATTGCTTCTCGTTCGGCTTCCTTTAGTTTTCCAAGCTCTTCTTTGATTGCCCGAAGGAGTCCGGTGTTTTCTGTTCTAATCTCCTCACCGTTTTTGTCGGCCTCTTTGGCTATTAGTTCCTCATCTCTTATAACAAGTCGGTCTTTGCTTCTCCAATGGTCGGTTATAGCGTTTTGAAGAGATCGGAAGAAGTATGCTTTTGAGATTTCTTTCACCTGTCCAGCCTTTATCTTTTCAAAAACCCTCATAAAAACATCTTGGGTTAGGTCGGTGGCGAGGTCTCTGGAGCGAAGTTTTGAGAGGGCATATCGGAAGAGGGGGGAATATAGCTTTTCGTATATTTGGGTATAAGCCCCCATCTCTCCCTTTATAAGCCTATCCAGATCTTTCCGGATGGCCTCATTTAGCTCTTCTCTAGTCATATAACGAGCTTAGAACGAAAAGGTGACAAAGGAAAGGGGAAAGTGTCTGATAAACCAAAAAACTACCCGCCCCCGGCTGTTCTCCGTTGGCACCCAGTAGGTCACTCTGCTGAATGAGGAATGGTTTGGGAGGGGTGCCGCGGATTTTGGAATTTCTTTTTTTGGCGGGGTTAACCCTTATTTTTCTTTAGAATAAAATCGAAAAAAGTTAGGACCATCCTTCATGGGAACATAAGCTGTATCTGCCATTGCCCAATTAAATGCTGGAAACTCTTTTGTAAAGACCATAGACATGCTAGGATGACCCACGAAAGAATCTCTGGTTGGAATCCTTATTTTATCTTTTAATTTATCTGTTAGATTTAATCTATACCTCTCAATATTGCTTAAATAATCAGAGAAAGCAGTGTTCCGTTTATTGAAATTTAAAAAAGGTCTATTATAATACGACTCTTTTGACAGACTATCTTCATAACTTATTAGATTACTACCTTGAGCAAAACTCATACCTCCAACCCCGGCGCCAACTAAAATTAAATCTTTGTCTTTTATCACATCTTCTAATATTTCTATTGCGTCTTCTTTATATTCGAGCAATCTTTCTACTCGAGTTGTACGATAAAAACCAATTGTATTATTATTAAACCATTCGACACCATTATGTGAAGCTATCTCAGAAGAAATGATTCCAGATTTTTCTAATGATTCTGAAAGATTAAATTCTGAATTATTTTTATCGACGACTAACCATGCCAATGAGTTCGATGGTTGAGTCTTCTTTGTTTTCATATAATCAAAGGCGTCTTTTATATCAAAGGGCTTATTAAGGAAAAATCTATTATCACTCCACTCCAATCTACTACCATAAGCACCATTCACATAGTGACTAATGCTCTCGTCTTTCATTTCTGTGCCGATACCTAATTTCTGTGAGATTTTATCAAGTTTAGAAGTAATTTCTGTTTTTAATTTAGATCTATCTTCATATAATGAGTATTTGTACTTATCATGCTCACCCTGTTTTTCATAGTCTTTAATTTCTGTATCTATAGAATCAAGTTTTTCTTTATCAAAATCATCCCATGAAAGCTCAAACCTATCATAGCCCTCAACTCCGCCATTTTCTTTTTGGATATATTCAGGATATGTGAAATGAGTTTTTATGACCTCATA
>CAYZIU010000026.1:0-6796 GCA_964478575.1 uncultured Candidatus Saccharibacteria bacterium
AATAATAATCGCCACAGCTATCGTTCTTCTTATTATACAAGAAATAAAAAAACCTAGAACAATATACGTTAGTCCAAACCCAGAAAGCGAAGAGGTTGTCGATAACACTATAGACCTTTGTTTCGCAGAATTTGGTCTTCCTAACGAAAGGGGTCTGGCGGATAAATATACGCTTAGAATGTCTATCGATAATGAAAAAGATGAAGTCATGGGAGAGCTTCGATTTTTGCCAGCGGAGAAAGATAGCAAAGTGGGAGAGTTCTCAGGAACCATTTCAGAAGTTGATCGAACAATGATGGCTCGAACTGTGAATGCTTGGTGGAAGACTCTGGGCGAAGGAATGGAGGCAACAGAAGAATTGAAAATAGTTTTCGGTGAAGGGATTGCGAATGTGGGCTTAGGAGAGATGGAATATAACGAAATGGAAAGTGTTTATGAATACAAAGATCCGGAAAACATAAACTACTCTCTCGAGCTTACGGATGTCGCTTGCTCTGAATTAGATGAGAGAGATGCAGTGGAGAAGTATCTGAGAGAAAATATTTCTACACTATCTCCGGTGAAAGCTGTTTTGGGTGGAACTTGGTATGTGATTTCTATATTTGTAGACGCGAGTGCAAATTCCGGATCTGTGGTTTATGAAGATGGGCATGTTCAAGAGGATGGAGAGTTCACTTATGAATTTCAAAACGGAGAGGTCTCTAATTTAATTATTAAATAACTTTTTAAATATGAAAGGATACAAAGCAAATATAGAAAAGTTAACAGAAGAAAATGGCAATTTCAGAAAGGTTCTCTATACAGGAAAACATTGCCAGTTAGTCCTGATGAGCTTGAAGCCGGGAGAAGAAATCGGACTGGAGACTCATACAGGGAATGATCAATTCTTCCGATTCGAATCTGGAAACGGACAAGTGATAATAGATGGGAATGTTTATGAAGTTGGAGGTGGAGATGCTGTTATTGTGCCACAAGGAGCAGAACATAATGTTGTAAATGTTTCTGATGCGGAAGAATTGAAAATGTATACGATATATTCACCGGCGCATCACAAAGATGGGATCGTAAGAGAGACGAAAGAGGATGCGGTGGCGAATGAGGCGGAGTTCGATGGGCAGACAACAGAGTAATTATTAAAAGTTAAATTTAAAAATATGTTTACAATATTAATGATTGGAAGAGTTATCTTAGGAGCTTACTTTATTTACAGTGGATATTCGCACTTTAGTGGATTGAAAGGGATGACTGGTTATGCGGCAAGCAAGAAAGTTCCATTTCCAAAGCTTGCAGTTATCGGGACAGGAATAATGTTACTTGTTGGAGGGCTTTCAATTCTTACCGGATTTTTTGCTACTCTTGGAATTATTCTTCTTGTTTTATTTCTTTTGCCTACAACAATTTTAATGCACAACTTCTGGAAAGAAACTGATCCGAGTGTTCGAATGAATCAAAAGATTGCTTTCAACAAAAATTTTGGCATTATCGGAGCGTTACTTATTATTATTGGAATGATGATGTAGAGATGAACGGTTTCTCTAAAAAAGAAATTGCTTTATTTAAAAAATTAAAAAGTCCTGCTAAGGTGCAGGATTTTTTGAATTCTATTCCGGCCAACATGGAGAAAGGAGGAGAGACTTGTAGGTCTCCACTTACAACACTTCGCTCGGGTGAGGCTCATTGCATGGAAGGGGCCCTGCTCGGGGCTTACATCTTGTCTTTGCACGGTTTTACTCCTTACATAATTCACTTGGGGGCAAAAAATCCGGATCAAGATCATGTTTTTGTTCCATTCAAAGTTGGTAAAAATTGGGGTTCAATATCTAAGACAAACCATGCGGTTCTAAGGTATCGAGAGCCGGTTTATCGTGATCCGAGAGAGTTGGTTATGAGTTTTTTCCATGAATATTTTTTGAACAGTACTGGAGAAAAAACTTTAAGGAACTATACTCTGCCGATTGATTTACGGAAGTTTGGGAAAGAATGGATAACTCGAGAGGGTGAAGTTTGGGACATCGATGAAAAAATAACAAAGACAAAACATTATGAACTTCTTTCAAAGGTTCAAATAAAAAGTCTGCGAAAAGCCGAAAAAATAGAAATAGAGGCAGGGAAGATCGTGGAGTGGAAATAATTTTTCTGAAGGAGTAGAATGTAGTTATATGAATATACATCCAATTTTTGTGCATTTTCCAATTGCGTTTCTAACAATATACGCAATTATGGAACTTTTGCGTTTTAAGGTTCTGGTTAATAATCACTCTTACAATGTTTTCAAGAAAGGTCTCCTTCTTCTTGGTGTGGCGATGAGTTTGCCCGCTTTATCAAGCGGGGAGTTGGCAGAGGGGGCTTTTGGGCGGGGTCAGCATGACTTAATAGAAATGCACGCAGGGTTCGCTGTTTCAACCGTACGAGTTTTTGGAGTTATTTTATTTGCTTACATTATTGAAAAGATAAACAGAGATCAGAGACTTACAAAGATAAAAAATTTATTATACGGAACAAAGGTCGTTTCTTCTGTTTGGAAATTTGCCACTAAAATAGCAAATCTAATTCTTCAACCACCAGTTCTAGTCGTCCTTTCATTTATTGGAATTATTTTGGTTACAGTTACCGGTGCACTTGGAGGAACTATCGTTTATGGTCCAGAGGTGGATTTTTTCACCAAGTTTATTTACGGGCTACTATTTTAATGACGGAGAGATTTATAAACGAAGGATTTCAAGAATTAAAACCTGAGAATTTAACTGAGGGTTTTGTTTATACAGGGAAAGTTTGGGAAAAGAATAAAAATAATGGAGTTCAGTTTTTGTTAAATAAAGATAACTGGCATGGTTATTCACATGCAGATAGTAAGAAAATTGAAATTGGAACGAAGGAAGTTCCCAAGGATGTAAAAAGATACTTTGCCCTTGGAGAAGATGTCCCAGACTTGGAGGTTAAAAAACATATTTTTTCTCACGAGAATATGCACCACGTAATTTTTAAAAACTTTGAAGATGAAAAAAAGAAAGTTGAGTTGATGGATACCCTCAACCTTCTTCATGAGATAAGAAAAAAGTTTGGTAGAGGGGTTTCTAGATTGGGAGGACTCGATATCTATAAACAAAGAAAGACTTCACATGAAGAAGATTTGGTTGAGCTTCTAAATATGTATTCTCAAAACCCAAAAAAGTTGGAAATATATCTAAATTATCTAAAAACAGCAGACCAAAGTATTCTTGAAAAAAATGGTCAGGTAAAACTAAATGATCTGGTTTCTGGTATTTTGTATCAAAAAACCGAGAAAATTTTGCTGGATTTTTTATCAACAAATTGACTAAATCCTCAAAATAAGTAAAATGATTGGGTTGGTAAAACGGCCATACCGGCCCGTTTTTTTATCCTCAAAATACTATGGAAATAAGAAATATCGCAATAATTGCACACGTTGACCACGGAAAAACTACCCTCACAGACGCTATAATGCGTCAAACAGGGGCTGTTACTGAAGAAGGGGCATCTATGGACTCTAACACTCTAGAAAAGGAGCGTGGTATTACTATTTACTCAAAGAACACTTCTGTTGAGTATAAAGGCACAAAAATAAACATCGTGGATACTCCAGGACACGCCGACTTCGGAAGCGAGGTTGAGCGAGTTTTGCGATCTATTGATTCAGTTTTGCTTGTTGTGGACGCTCAAGAAGGACCTATGCCTCAGACAAGATTCGTTTTAAAAAAATCTCTTGAACTTGGAATTAAACCTATTGTTGTTATAAACAAAATCGACAAGCCAGCGGCTGACCCGAAAAGAGTTGAAGATGAAGTCTTAGAACTATTCCTTGAACTTGGAGCAAACGATGAACAATCTAATTTCAAAGTTGTTTACGCAATTGGAAGAGCGGGAATTGCAAAAAAGAAGATGGAAGAAGAGTCTACCGATTTGACTCCACTACTCGACACTATAATTGAGAACATTCCTCCAGCTTCTTTTGGAAAAGAAAATTTGCCACTAAAAATGCAAGTGTTTAACTTGGGTTACGACAACTTCATGGGACGTCTTGCGATTGGAAGAATTTATGAAGGAAAACTAACTTTGGCAGGAAACGTCATTGTAAAAAAGCCAGACGGAGAAACAAGAAAAGGAAAACTAACAAAGATGTTTACTTTCAAGGGAGTTGAAAGAGTGGAAGTTACTGAAGCTATTGCGGGAGATATTGTTCTTGTTGCAGGGCTACCTGATATTTTCATTGGAGAGACTATTTGTGAAAAAGAAGACAGAGGCAATGCCGGGAATTGCAATTGACGAACCTACTATCGCTCTAAACTTCCTTGTTAATGACTCTCCTTTTGCTGGACGTGAAGGAAAGTTTGTTACATCTAGACAAATAAGAGAGAGACTAGAAAAAGAATTGGAAATAAACGTTGGACTAAAAGTGGATCTTGATTTCGGAGATAGATTCCGAGTTTATGGAAGAGGAGAATTGCACGTTGCTATTCTAATTGAAAACATGCGTCGTGAAGGTTATGAACTACAAGTTTCTCAACCAGAAGCAATCATCAGAGAAGAAGGTGGAAAGAAAACAGAGCCTTTTGAAGAAGTCGTTATCGACATTCCTTCTGAATATCAAGGTGTTGTTATTGAAAAACTTGGAATGAGAGGATTCTCTCTTACTGATATGAAAGTCCACGAAGCTCATGTTCGAATAATTCTAGAAGGACCAACAAGAGGTCTTCTTGGATATAGAAACCAATTCGTTATTGATACTAAAGGAGAAGGAATTCTATCATCACGATTTGTTGAATTCCGTGGTTATGCGGGAGAGATAAGAAAGAGAGTTGTAGGATCAATGGTTTCAATGGCATCTGGAAAGGCTCTAGGATTTTCTCTTTGGAATCTTCAAGACCGAGGACTCCTATACATTGGACCATCTGCCGAAGTCTATGAGGGAATGGTTGTGGGAAATACTTCCAAGGGTGAAGAAATGCTTGTTAACCCAACTAAAGGAAAACAACTTTCGAATGTTCGAGCTTCAGGAACTGATGAAGCAATAAACCTAGTTCCTGCTTTTGAATTATCTATTGAAAGAGGGCTTGAAACTATGGCCGAAGACGAATACCTTGAAGTTACACCAAAGAGTGTAAGACTACGAAAACAATTCTTGAACGACTCAGAAAGAGTAAAAGCAAGAGCTAAAAAAGTTTAAATTTTTTAAGAAAACAGCCCCTCGACTTCGCTCGGGGCTGTTTTTATTTCTTTTATTTTGGTAAAATTTAATCAATATGAAACAACAAAGACTTGAGCAACTTGCCGACGGTATTTTTTCTATTGTTATGACATTACTCGTTCTTGATATAAGACTTCCTATTGGAGAAGCGACGACTGATATGGGTCTTGGTATTTTGTTTAATCAACTTGCGCCTTCTTTTGCCAGCTTCTTCTTATCTTTTGCTGTTCTGTTTACATATTGGAGAGCTCACCATTTCATTGCTTCTGTCTATGTAAAAAACATTGATAACAAGTTTACAATGATTAACTCTCTTTTTCTTTTTTTGGTTGCCCTTGTTCCTTTTTCAAGCCACCTTTTAGCTCATTATCATAATCTTCAATCAGCGGTGACAATCTTTTCTCTGCACACTATATTTATTGGTCTGGTTATATTTTGGATGCGTTTCTATGCAGCAAGAAGCTCTGCTATAGAGAATGAGGCTGTGGGAGTAATCGAAAGTAGACACTCTTACGCCAGAATTCTTTTTCCAGTTTTTTGTGCAATTTTAGCAATTTTTATTTCTTTCTTTGATTTACAATTTGCCCTGATATTTTTAACTCTTGGAATACTGTTTAATTTTTCAAAGCAAAGTACCCGACTTATCTTTAGAATATTGAATCCTTTCCTGACAGTGAAAGAAATGTAATAAAAAAACCGCTCGTTCTAAGATGAGCGGTTTTTTATTTAGTGTCTTTTAGCTTGAGAGCGGGGATTAGGGCCAGGAATATAATGATGCTCAGTATTATGTATAAAGGCTCATACCCTAGTTTTCCTATAACCAGTCCTCCAAGAAGTGGTCCGATTAGATAGGCAATCGGCATAGAATCTCTAAATAGGGAAATCATCTCAGCGTCTTCTTCGTTAACGTTTTTGAAAAAATAAGTTTCAGCCATTATTTCCATAAAGCTAGCTCCTGTTCTAGTTGCAAATAGAACTGCTCCAATAATAAGAGGGATGAAGCTGTGAGAGAAGGCAAAGACAAGAGTTGAGATTCCCATTATGAAAATTCCTGTTATAAGAATTTCTTTTTCTCCAAGACGCTTGTCGGCAAGTCGGCCAAGTGGAAGTTGGAACAGAACGAAAGGCAGAAGCATTACAGTGAATATTATTCCAATTACATCCCAACCAAGTCCAATAGTCTGAGTTAAATAAAGTGGAGTGTACACAACCATCCAAGAGTAAAAGAATTGCAGAATGAAGTTTATAGTTGAAATTCTTGCGAGGTTTGGTCTTGCTCTGATTTTTTTAATTGCTATCCAGAAAGGCTCTCTAATATATTTTTTGTCTGCAAATCCTTTTGAACTGTGGTATAGAACAAGAGAAGAAAGCGCCAAAACTATTGATACGATTGCATATAACTCAGAGAATCCTCCAAAGAGGAAAAGTCTTGTCGCAAGGAAAGGGGAGATTACCCAAGCTACATTTATGATTGTCAGATACAGCCCTCGAGCTTTTCCAGTTTCTTCTTGGCGAGAGTAGTGTTCAATGAAAATGTCCATTGAGGGAACCATTACCACTAGTGTTATTTGAGACGCAATGAAAGCAACG
>CAYZIU010000027.1:0-5539 GCA_964478575.1 uncultured Candidatus Saccharibacteria bacterium
ATTTTCTGTGTTTAGGGTCAACGCCAAAATTTGACATTTCTATATAATAGTGATAATTTAAGAAAAATTATGTACTATGATAAATCCAAACAGGGCTTTTGTTTTCCTTAGACAAGCAATTATTGATATCCATGATTATTTTAAAAGAGAATTTAAACAAAGGGGGGTTACCTTTTATGAAGAGGAAACTGACCCTTCGAAGATCCTTAATTCACGACATTTTTTCAGAAGAGAATACGCGTATGATTTCCACTTTAGTGGTAAATACGACAGAGACAAAAAACAATCGATTGGTGTGTTAGTAAGTTTTGATCACACTGGAGAAAAATGTTTCCTAAGATTTGATTGGTCTGTAATAGTTAATGAAAAAAGAAAAGAACTTTTCTCAAAAACTGATGTTTTCCTTTCAGAAAAAATCACAAAGGAAGAAGTTCTGGATTTAATGTCAGATTTTCTGAAACACAAAATTGAACCTGATAAAAAATCACGACAGGAATTTTTATATAAAATAAAAAAAGCAACAGAATAAAAAATATAAGACCCCCGCCACAAGGTGGGTTTTTTATTTCTTCAAAAACTAACATCTCCTAGTTCAAAAACCTGTCGACTCCTCCTTAAAAACCTCCATCTTCGCCTTTTGAAAAACTAGTGAGCGCGACGGCGCGAACTCGAGGAAAATTCTAGTAAGAATTTATCCGTGTTTTCAAAAGGCGAAGACAAAAAATCAATTTATGGCCCTTTCTTTCTTAAGAAGTTTTATTTTATTCTCTACTCCTCGGTTGTATCCTCCCATTCCCCCATCACTTCTCACAACCCTGTGACACGGAATCTTGGGGTTATAATTCTTAGAAATTATATTTCCTACTGCCCTATATGCATTCGGACTCCCAGCAAGCTTAGCCACTTGTTTATACGTTAGAGTTTTACCCTTTGGAATTTTACTAACAACCGCAAAAACTTTATCTTTAAACATTACTTTATTTCACTCCAATTAAGTATTTTAATTCCATTTTGATTTTGAAAAATAAAACTTCTTTTTTCTTCATTAACAAAAAATTCTTTTCCTTTTATTCCAATATTTATCTCTTTAGATTTTCCATCAATGGTATTCACTTCAAATGAAGACTTTTCGCCATTTTGGTCTTCAAAAATTACAAACAAAGTTGCTCCTGTATTAAAAAAAGTAAAAACTGGTTTTAGGTTTTCAAAACCAAGAAGTGGAGCCTCTCCAATACTTTGACCCTTTGAGTCAAAAACTGAAACCGAACTAGTGGAGACTGTTGCTACTTTCTTGTAAACAGAGGATGATGTATAAATTTCTCCTTCTGCTAAATTCTTTAATTTAATAATACGATCCTCTCCTATAATCCCGATTGAAACATAATCTCCTGATTCCTGAGACCCTTTTAACGTAAAACTAAAACCTTTAGATGTCCAAGACATACTTTCAAGCACCTTAACATCTTCAGAGGTCTCAATGTCCATCCAAGACCCATAAGTTGTGTCATATATGGACACTATTTGTCCATGGGAGGTTGAGTTTATTTCTTTTCCTGAGTCTTTTGCTCCAAGAAATCTTTTGTTGTCTCCAAACCATAAATAAGGAGTATCGAAGCCACTAAAAGACAAATCCCTTGTTGTTTTCTCTTTTATATTATAAAGCTTCATATTTTTTTCACCCTGAAAAGCAATTAAATCTGCCTCTTCAGAAATAATTGCATTTTTAACTTTTCCTGGAATGTTTGTTATCTCAGAAGTTTTTCCGTCAAAATAATAAAAACCATCAGATGAGGTAATTACAATCCTATCAGCCTTAAATGACACATTCTGAATGTAATCATCGGCACTAATATTTTTTTCTACACTTTTTAGTCCATCGTATACCTTTGTGCCGAGACCTTTTATTCCATAAACAAGAAATCTTCCGTTAGGAGACATATAAAGACCAGTTATCTCTTTTTCTTTAAAATCATTTTCTAAAATTGAAAAATTATAAACTAACTCTTCTTTTGGTTTATTTTGGTCCTCTAAAGATCCAGATCCTAAATCTCCAAATAAAAAATAACCAAGGCCGCCTAAAATACCTAGAAATAAAATCCAAAAGATTATTTTTCTACTTCTTCTCATAGATCTCTTCAACAACTTCGGAATCTATAATATGACTATCTCCAATTTTTTCTTTTATTACAGTGTCACCTTTTTTAGAAAGTATTTTTGTAAATTTTCTAATTTTATAAAAAAGAATAGAAAATATTGCCCCAGGAATAGCTAGGAGCCAGAAAACAAAACGAGCTAGTCCACTCTCAAAACCAAACACTTCTGTATAACCAGACAAGAAGAGTAGAGTAACCACAGCCAAATAAATTATAAGAGGAATGAGAAGAAGTCCAAAGAAAAACTCAAAACCCTTGTTCGTAACAAAAGAAGCTGGAGCCTCTCTGCCTTCTCTTATGTCTTTTCTTATTTGAAATATTTTGAAAATCATTTTTTTATTATAGCAGTTTACCGGTCTGGCGGAACATCATAATAGCTAAGAAGGAACTTCACCGTATTGAAAAACTCCCCCGACAAGCTCTCCACGGCATAACGAGCCTTTGGCGCTTCAGCGTAAAAGAGCATAATAAACTGAGGGTCATATGCTGGGAAGAAACCAAAAAGCGTATGCATATTCTCACCCTCTACATAACCCTTTCCATCATCTCGAGCAATCTGTCCGGTTCCAGTTTTTGCAGCCACAGAATAGTCAGAAAGCGATAGATTGTAGATTGAATAACCCTCATCTACCACAGTGATCAACATATCTCGAATGTCAGTCAATGCTTGATCGCTTAATATTTTTTCTTCAGATTTTTCATATTCTAATTTCAAAGATCCACCGTCTTTGTATTTTATTTCATAACCAACGTGAGGTGTTATCTTGTATCCACCGTTAGCTAAAATAGAAAGGGCACTAATAAGATTTACTGGAGTCATTGCTATTCCCTGACCAAAAGAAGCGTTGGCGTATTCCAAGTCTCGTGGGCTTTCTAGGTTTGAAGTAAGGGGGCGTACTTCTCCGGGCAAATCAATTCCAGTTTTATCTCTAATCCCATAATTTGTTAAGTAATCTCTCATATTGTCACTTCCGAGACGATTGAAAACGAAAACCATTCCTGTGTTTAGAGACTGATTTAAAACATCCTGCATCGAAACCAGACCTCTTCCTTTTTTGTCGAAGTTGTTTATCACCTTATCTTCGACTTGAACAAATCCACTATCGAAGTAAGTAGTCTCAGGTGTTACAACTCCCCGATCAAGCGCCGCGGCCATAATAAGGGGCTTCACAACAGAACCAAACTCATAAACTCTTTCAACGCTCGGGTTTGATAGAACAGAAACACTTTCTATATCTTTAAAATTATTCGCATCAAAAGAAGGGCTTGTTGCCATGGCAATTATCTCTCCTGTGCGAGGGTCCATAATTATTCCACCAACGGTTCTAGCCCCCCATTTTTCTTTTATATTAGAAAGAGATTTTTCCAACTGCAATTCAACAGTTGGCTCAATAGTTGTAACAAGGTCTCCAATCCCATCATCACTGTCTCCAGTAAGTCCTGAAAAAAGTTCCGCAAAAATATTTACAGAAATTTTACTTTTCTCTCCACGTAAAGTATCTTCATAACTTCGCTCAATTCCATATCTTCCTCCGAGATCATCGCCTTTGAATGCCACAATACCAAGAACCTGAGAAGCGAGAACGCTCCCTGGATAAAATCTCCAAGTTTCAGAAGGCATTGATACCCCCTTTTCTTGTAATAACTTTATTTTATTTACTTCTTCAAGAGTTAGTCGGTTTTGTATTTCTTCATGAGGGTCTCCTTTTTTGCTTGCCTTAGATACAAATTCCTCTTTCTCCATATCAATAAAAGGGTCTAACTTGGTATATAACGCCTCTGGATCAGAAATAAGATCTGGCTTCAAAACCAAAGAATATCCTGTTTTCATAACAGCACCTCCAACTAGCCCTCCATCTTTTCCTTTAAAATAAATAACGCCTCTGTCGATGTTTGCTGTCTTGCTAGAATAAGAATTCTCTCCCAATTGCTGATAGGAAGAACCTCTAACAACTTGAATTTGGAAAAGCCTCGCCACTATAACGACGGCTACCAAAGAAACTATTGCACCAACAATTTTTATCCTTTTAGAAAAATTAGAAACCATTTGTTTCTCTAGATGCAAATGAAGAATTTATAGAAACGAAGTGAGGATTTGAAATAAGCTTGAAACCAAGACTGCCTGCCAACTCTTGATCTATTCCCTTCTCCTTGTTTAAATATTCAATTTCAAGTTCTGAAATTTCAGAAACAAGTTCCTTTGTTCTCTTTTCATCGATAGAAACATTAACAGCCAATACTGTAACAGAACCAACAACGAACGCGTATACGAAGAAGAGTGAGATTGCACCAAAGAACACTGCTTTAGTTGTCATTAAAGCCGCCTTCTCAAGAGCATTTTCTATTTTTCTTTTTACTCTAGTCATTTTTTTCTATGATTCTTAACTTTGCGCTTCGAGCGCGTGGGTTTTCTTGTAATTCTTTCTCGTCAGATACAATTGGTCTTTTTGTGATTATCTTGAAGCTTCCATCTTTTGCTTCATCTCTAAAAACATTTTTAACTATTCGATCTTCCAAACTATGGAAAGATATTGCGCAAATTCTTCCCCCCTCTTTTAGGACAGAAAGTCCTGCCTTCAAACCATTTTCAATGCTTCGCAGTTCGTCGTTTATGAAAATTCGTATTCCTTGGAAAGTCTTTGTAGCTGGGTCGATTTTCCGTCCAAACATCTTTGGAACCGCGTCAGCTATAATACGAGCCAACTCTCCTGAAGTTTTTATCGTATCAACTTTTCTTGTTTCAACAATTCGCTTGGCGATTCTCCATGAATATTTCTCTTCTCCATACTCGCGAATAATTCTCTCGAGTTCTTTTTCTGGAAAAGTGTTAACAACATTGAAAGCCGTATCAAGTGAATCATCCCCCATTGTCATAAGCAAAGGTTCTTCTCCTTTAAAAGAAAACCCTCGTCCTGACTCCAGAAGCTGATATGTGCTGAGTCCAAAATCAAAAATAATTCCGTCTGGAACTTCACCTTTTTCAAGATGATTATCAAGCTCGCTAAAATTACTATTGATTATTTTTACTCTATTTAAAAATTTAGATAAGTTAACCTTGGCTCTTTTTATGGCTTCAGGATCGCGGTCGAAAGCAATCACTCGAACATTCGGAAATCTTTTCAAGATTTCTTCCGTATGTCCCCCATCTCCAAGAGTTCCATCAATTATCAAATCTCCATCTTTTATATTGAGTCCATCAATTGTCTCGTTTAAAAGAACGCTTATGTGTCTCATATAGTCTAGAGGATACCAACCTGTCCTAACTTCTCAGCTAGTTGGTCAGCTTCCAACTCGACCACCTGTTTGTATTCATTCCAAGTTTTCTCATTCCAAATTTCAACTCGGCTGTCTACTCCAATTAGAGCGACTTTGCTTTTAAGCCCCGA
>CAYZIU010000027.1:5549-6635 GCA_964478575.1 uncultured Candidatus Saccharibacteria bacterium
TCCTTGGGCGTCGACGTCCACCTCGACGGCCCCACCAAAAATGAAGCGGTTAAAACTTCTATTGTCTGATTGGAGAAAAGATCCTTCAGAGAGTCTCTGTGCAACCTTCTTCCATTCATTCAATGTGAGCATGAAAATTGAGCGATCTAACCCAGGAGCAAGAACCACCGTCTTCCCAAGATCTTTTCGAAACTTGGCTGGCAGCGCGACGCGATTCTTGTCATCAATTGTGTGTATAAATTCTCCTATTAACATACCACTTTATCCCACTTCCTTAATATTATACCCCACTCTACCCCACCTGTCTCCAAATTCCTATGTGGATAACTAAAGGCAATATCTATTTGACTCTAAGTTAATTTGTTGTAATATAAACAAAATTGTTACTTATGGAAAATAACGACACAAAAAAACCCATGGTATGGGTGCACAATCCAGACGTTAAGGTAGCTGAGCATGTGCCTCTCGAAAAGGTAAAAAAGAGATACAGGAAACAAAAAAAATACCCCTTGGAATATTCCCACTTGGAGTACTAATGGAAATGATACAGACAGCAACCGGCCAATAGGGCCGGATTTTGTTTTTCCCAAAAACTCCCTCTTTCTTTTTCAAAAACCCATCGCAGGACGACGGTCCAAGATGAGAAATCCGCCAGCAGGCGGATTATCGTGTTTTTAAAAAAGAAAGTTAGAAAAGATTTATTCTTCCTTCTTAGGCTTCATCAAAGGGAAAAAGACAGTTTCTCTAATTGGTTTATTTACCAAAAAAGCAAAGAGCCTATCTCCATAAGCAAATCCAAATGCTGGAGGCATTCCATGTTCTAACATTTCAACAAACTCAAAATCTGGCATCATAGCTTCATCGTCCCCTGCTTCAATAAGTTTTCTTTGTTCTTCAAAACGATCCTGCTGATCGATTGGATCGTTAAGTTCTGAAAAACCGTTAAAGACCTCTGCTCCTCCTAAAATTAGCTGACACCTTTCAACAATCTCTGGATTATCAGCACAGCTTTTAGCCAACGGAGAAACTAATTTTGGATGATGAATAAGCCAAGTTGGTCCCGCTATTTGCTTGCGACACCATTTC
>CAYZIU010000028.1:0-5371 GCA_964478575.1 uncultured Candidatus Saccharibacteria bacterium
TGTGAGAGTCTTCCTGTTCCTTGGCCTATTGGTCTTATGAAGAAACCTTCTAGTCTTGTGCCAGAGCTTTTTCTCTTGGCAATTCCCGCTACCCCAGAGCTCTCTTTTTTAATAATAGTAGTTTTTGGCTTTGAAAGAGTCTTCATCATCTCGTCATCCGCTCCAGGAATAATAAGACTGTCTCCAATTTTTATTTTAGAAGAATCAGCAAGATCGTTGAATCGCAGTATTTCATCCACATCAGCTCCGTATTTCTTTGCAATAGAAAGAAGACTGTCTCCTTTTACAACTTTGTGATTTCCACCAGACACGGGAAGAATTAGGAGAGTTTCTCCAACTGTTACGCCTTTACCTTTTGGTATGTCATTAGCCAGTCTTACTGTGTCTACTGAAACATCAAAAAGTTCGGCAATAGAAGATATGGTGTCTCCTTTCTTTACTATATATATAGTAGGCTCAGAAAATTCAGCTTCTGCCTCCTCGTAAATAACTCCGCCAGTATAGTTGTTACCAATACGACCGAGAGCGTGATCATCAACAACAATAAGTCTCTCTTCTGTATTACCAGAAGACAAAATAGGGCTTGATTCTGGTTCAAGTAGGGCAAGTTCTGCATTTTCCTTAGAGTTTCTCGCACTAACCTTCTCTGTCTGACCAGATAATAAAAATGAGGTCGGAACAACAACCGCTCCAACTAAAAAGACGACGCCGGCGATAAGGGCTGATCCTTTATTATATTTGGGCTTAAAAAATGACAAATTGCTCATATTTTTAGCCTTTTTAAGATTGTTTTCTATAAAAAGTTTTGGATGTGACTTTGGTTTAGGTTCGATCCTTTGCCTCGTGCACGATTTAGGTCTTATCTGGTTTGGCGGCATTCTCCCCAACTTGGGGAGGGTTCTTTCTTTTCGGCTTATCTGGAACAGGTATACCTGCTCTAAAATCCTACCTTATGATAAAAAAGGGTCAAGGACGGGTGTTAATATATCCCTTTTAATTGTTTTGTTGTATAATAATAAGAACCTATAAATAAAGCCTAAAAACACTAATTATGTCTAAAAAAGGAGGTGTGGAAAACAATATAACAACACCAGAAAATGAGTATTCTGTAAAGACTGACCTATTAAAAGGTTACAGCTGGAAAGACGGGGAAGAAATTCACCTAAAAGATGGAGCTAAATTGGTTTTGGTAAAGAATGGAAAAAAAGAATTTGGATTCACCTACATAGACGCGGAAGGGAAATACTTCCCGGACATTTCTCAAATAGGTGGAATATCTGGACCAGAAGATAAGAATTCTCCATTTGTCCTTTTTGGAAACACAATAATGGAGGCGGGAACAGATATTCCAGAAAAAGATGAGGAGAATAAAAAGGAAGAAAAAGAGGAGCCAACGAAAAATCAGACTAGCTCAGAAAGTAAAATAAAAATATCTCCATCTGTTAAAAAAATAGCCGATGAAAAAGGTTTAACTGAAGAAGATCTGCGAAAAATAACCGGAACGGGAAAAAACGAGAATTTAACAAAAAAAGATATTGAAAATTATCTTGAAAAAAACTCAACACCAAATGAAGAAAAAATGGGTGAGTGGAAAGAACTTCCAGCGGAACAAAAGCTAATGGTGCTGGAGGAAGGGAATATTTCTATAAAAAAAGGGTCTGAGTTCTACCTTGGTGAATTTAAATATGTTGTTACAAGCATAAAAGAGCGGGAGGTGGGTAATGATGAAATAGAGTGTGATATAGAATGTAATGTTTCAGGAGAATCGGTTAATGAAAGTGTCGATTTTGATCTTGGTGAGCTAGAAGAATACATAAAAGAAATTTTTGATTCAGTAAACGGAGACAAGGCTGAACTTCGAAAGGTTTTATTTACTCCACCAAAATCTACTACAAAGAAAACTTTGGTTAAAAAAAATGAGAACAAAAAAACGAACGACGCAGAAGAGAATGGTGGTGAGAAGTTCGAAAAAGAAATAAAAATAAATGGTTTTGTTTTTGTTGCAGGAAAAACAACCTTTCAATCTGACGGACAGTTGTTTAGGGTAGATAAAATTAAAGAGGTTGGGAACACTAGGATGGACTGGGAACTCACTGTTTCAAAAATAGACCCAATAACAAAAGAGGTTATTGAGCAGAAGCAAAAAACTGGAAACTGGCTAAACGAAATAATTAAAGATTTTGCATCAAAATCAGAAATAGATCTCAGAGAACGAGATGGAAAAAAGGGTGCAGTTAATTTGGCAACAAAAGAAAAGAGAGAGTTAGCGGAAAAGTTAGAGGAATTAAAAAATAGAAAAACAAAAAGCCCTACTTCAACCAAAAAAGCTGTTGATTCTGTAAAAAAAGAAGACGAAGGTCAACTACCGCCACCAACAGTGACGGAAGAAGAGGAAGATGAAACACAGCAAGATAAAATAGAAGAAGCGAACGAGTTAGCTGACTTTTTCTCAAACAACCTGAGCTCTTCTTTCTTGAAGCCTAAGGCTGTAACCAAAAAAGAAGTAGTCGTCACAAAAGTAGAACAAAAGAAAAACGACAACAACGTCGTAGATAAAAATAGACAATGGGCACCAGACCGGGCAACTCGGGGAAATGAATTTATTTCAGAAAAGAAAAATGAACCAATTATTGAGAAGGCTCTTGAAAAAAAGACAGTAGTAGAAAAAGAAAATTTTATACAAACAAATGAGAACGCAGAAAGTGGGCTCAGTTTAAAAGAAATAATCGAAAGAGAGAGACCAAGAGTTGACCAAGTTCATTCAGAAAATTTACAAAAAGATAAAAAAGAAAAGAGAGGAAACAAGTGGAGAAATGCGTGGGGCTGGGCACTTGGTCTACTTGGACTAGGGGCTACAGCTTACGGAGTAAAGGAATATTCTGAAAAAGACCCTAATGACAAAGGCCTAGAGAATGAATCTAAGTATCAATACAATATAGAAAAAGAACCTGAGGGATTTTATTATAAAGACAAAAAGGATTCTTCAAAACAAAAAATTGAAGAGAAAGAAACTAAAACAATTTTTGATGAAACAAAAAAGGATCAAGAGAAAAAAGATCAAAAAACAAAAATAAAATCTCCAACTCCTACAGACAGCACAAAGAAAATAGACGAGATAAAACCTATTGAAAAAATTCAACCAAAAGTGGACAGCTCAAAGGTTGAAATTAAAGACATACAAACACCAGAAGCGCCAAAATTCTTGGTAGAAGCTGTTTCAATTTATCATCCAGAATTAACGAACGAAGAAAAAAGCATCATTGGAAATTCTTATTCAAAAGTGCTGGAATATATTTCTGGAGAAGAGGATGTTGAATCTTTTTACAAAAACATCAGCTGGCTAAATACAATGAGCTGGAGCATAGATTCGACTCTCGATGTATCAAAGAAGGTTTTAGCTGGAGAATATGGTGAAGTCGGGGAGACAGAAAAAAGGATGGCGGAATACTTTATAAATTTTGCAAAAAGACAAGAAGAAAAGGGCTTGCCTGCAAACGGAATGAATACTGAAGCCTATATAATTTCTGGACTAATCAAAGACGCAGGAATAAAGAAAGAATAAAAGATTTATGTTAATGTTCTTCTTGTGAATTCACTTGAAGGACTAAATGAAGAACAAAAAGAGGCCACTCTTCACACGAAGGGGCCTCTTTTAATTGTAGCTGGAGCAGGGGCAGGAAAAACAAAGACCATAACCCACAGAATCGCTCATTTAATAGAGAGCGGGGTCAGTGGAGATAAAATACTGGCTGTTACCTTTACAAACAAGGCCGCTGGAGAGTTAAAAGAAAGAGTCACTGCTCTTATAGAAAAAAGGGGTGGCATGCCTACAGTTGCCACGTTCCACGGTTTTTCAGTTCTTTTGCTTAGGGAATTTTATGAATACGCTGGCGGAAAAAAGGATTTTAAAATACTAGATGAGGGTGATGCAGAAAAACTAATAAAAGAGGCGGTTGTAAAGCAAAATCTAGATCCAAAAAAATACGAACCAAGAAAAATAAAGAGGGTAATCTCAACCAAAGTTAACGAAGGTATTTCAATGCTAGATTACAAAGATTCTTCTCGAGGAGGATTTGAGGATATTATTGGAGACGTTTGGGATAAATATCTCAGCCTAAAGAAAAGAGAGAACGGACTAGACTTCGACGACCTTCTGACAGAAGCCCTTCGTGTATTAAAAAATCCTGAAGTAGATAACATTCTAAAAAACAGATATGAGTATATTCATATAGACGAGTATCAGGACACCAACATAATTCAATATGAGATGGTGAAAATTTTAGGAAGAGAAAGCGGAAACATTTGTGTTGTGGGAGACGTTGATCAAAATATTTATTCTTGGAGAGGCGCGCACATAAGACATCTACTTAGTTTTGAAAAAGATTTTCCTGGAGCAAAGACTGTTTTCTTGGAAAAAAACTATCGATCAACTGAAATAATTCTATCCGCTGCCGACGAGATAATAAAACACAACAAAATGCGTGTTCCAAAAAATCTACACGCCACTCGAGAAAGCGGAGAGAAGATTATTTTTTCTCTATCTTATGACGAGGTGGGGGAGAGTTGTTTTGTGGCACGAGAGATCGTTGGAATAATAGACTCTGGTGTTGCCCCTCACGATATTGCTGTCTTATATAGAACAAATTCTCAATCTAGATCAATTGAAGAAGCGATGATCGAACACAGTATTCCTTATCAGGTTCTCGGAACAAAGTTCTTTGAAAGAAAAGAAGTTAAGGATGTTCTGGCGTATCTGCGTCTAGCACTGAACGGGTTTACCCCTTTGTCTCTAGACCGAGTAATAAATTTTCCACCAAGAGGAATAGGAAAAGCTTCAGTTGAAAAAATTATGGAAGGAGATATGGACGGACTCGCGCCAAAGGCTCGGGCTTCATACTCGAACTTTGTAGGAAAGATTGGAATGATAAAAACAAAACTACAAGAAGAAGGTCTTGTCCCAGCACTTAAGGCAATAATAGAAAAAACTGGACTAACAGAATATTTTCTTGATTCAAATGAAGAGGAGAAAGTTGCCAACATGCAAGAGTTGGTGAGCTTTGCATCGATATACGAATCCTTGCCAGGAGAAGAAGCAGGACAGTCTCTTCTTGCTGACGCGGCTCTCTTTGGAGAACAGGACAATATGAAAGAAGACAGAAGCGAGGTCAGACTTATGACAATACATGCGTCAAAAGGACTTGAGTTTTCACATGTCTTTATTGTCGGACTTGAAGAGGGGCTTTTTCCAATGGAGAGAGATGCCAATGAGGACGCCGAAGAGGAGCGCCGACTTATGTATGTTGCTCTTACACGGGCAAAAAATAAACTGTATCTTTCACCTAAAAGTTATCTCCAAGAGATAACACAGGCT
>CAYZIU010000028.1:5381-6479 GCA_964478575.1 uncultured Candidatus Saccharibacteria bacterium
TATCTTTCAGCTGCAGAAACAAGATTTCAGTTTGGAACACGAGAACAAAAAATACTTTCTCGTTTTATAAAAGATATCGCTGATAGTCTTATGGAAGAGGGCGGGGAAGGGGAAGGAATAAGAACTGTTTATATTTAAATATGAAAAAAAACATCGTTGCAAAAAAATCATTTGGGCAAAACTTTTTGAAAAACCCTGGAGTAATAAGGAAGATTGTTGAAACAGGTGAAGTAAAAGAGGGGGACGTCGTTTTAGAAATTGGACCAGGAAAGGGAGCTCTAACTAAAGAGCTTTTACTAAACGGAGCGACTGTGTTAGCAATAGAAAAAGACCTTCAAATGAAAGAAGTATTGGAAGAAACTTTTTCAAAAGAAATAAAATCAAAGAAATTAAATTTAATATTTTCAGACTTTCTTCTAGAAGATATGTCTAAAATAATACCTAAGGGAAAAGAATTTAAAGTTATCGCAAATATTCCGTATTACATAACTGGAGCTATTATAGAAAAAACCCTTTCCGAAAAAACAAAACCATCCCTTGCTGTGTTTCTAATTCAAAAAGAAGTAGCAGAAAGAATTCTTGCTAGAAATAATAAGGAAAGCATCCTTTCTCTCTCTGTAAAAGTTTTTGGAAACCCTAAAATAATAATGACTGTTTCTAGAAATTCATTTTTCCCGGCCCCAAAAGTAGACTCTGCTATTTTAAAGATATCAAATATAAAAAATAATTTTAATAAAAACTTTGAGAAAAATTTCTTTGCGCTCGTAAAAAACGGATTCGCACACAAAAGAAAGTTTGTTTTAAAAAATATAGAAGGCGGTTTAGGCTTAGAATCAGCTCAGAAGTTTAAGAAATCCTTAAATTTAAAGGGAAATGAACGAGCAGAAGACCTTGCGCTCTCAGACTGGGTTAGTGGCGCAGAAAATATATAGACTGTGATAAAATAAAAGGATGAAAAATCTTTTTATATTTTTAATCTTTTCCTTTGTTTTGGTATTAATTTTTGGAAACAAAACATTTGCTGCAATAGGCGACATGCCTTTTGGAGGGAGGATATCTTTATATCCAATACCAGAAATTACATGCCCTACTGGCTAT
>CAYZIU010000029.1:0-6416 GCA_964478575.1 uncultured Candidatus Saccharibacteria bacterium
CGAAGTTACGGATTTTGCTCGAAATGGGTTCTAACTTTTTCAAACAAACACCACCATACCGGACAAAAGAGGCATTTTGCCTCTTTTGTCTTTTAAACCCAACATATTTTTTGGTTCGAAATTATTGAATCAAACATTATAAATATTGTGTATTAAACATGCCCCTCCTAAGAATACTAGAATTACAAGTGGTAATAAATGTAGGATATGAGAGGGTAAGGGAGGTACTATTCACCGAAGTTGGTGAAATTTCTGGATAGAGTATCAGAACAGCGAATCATCTCGTCTCTTCAAAAAACCGCTTTCAAGAAGCATCGGAATAAGAGCATCAATCCTATGCATATCTACAAAAAAGCTCTTAGCTGACTCCATAAGTGCGTCATCAGATTGGTTCATTACGTCAGGCCATATCTCTTGCATCTCAGGAGACATCTTTTCCAAACTTGTATTTTTCTCAAAAAACTCACGAACTAAACTTTTAGTTAGCAAGCGAGCTGTAACACTCTGTGCCTCCAACCAATCTTCAGGAAAGTCCGTAAGAGGTGGCCGCGATAAATATTTTATTTTATATGCTTTGTATCCATATTTGCTAACGTGCCCTTCTATTATTTCTGCTAAATCCATCCATGCGGTAAGCACTAAATCACCAATCTCAAATTCTTTTTTAAATACCGAAATAGAGTTTATAGCTTCAGATTTTTCAAAGTTCTCACCTAGTACTTTTGACAACCCCTCAGGATCTTCTATGCCAGCTAGTTTATAAGCAAGATTCATAATATGCATGCAAATAATCGAAAGATAGGAGAAATTCGTAAAAATGTGTTGGATATTAATTTTTAGTAAGCTGTAATCATGACTACCAATTAATGGATGTACAGATTGGCTCGTTCTTGAGTATCCGCGCCCATAAGAAATACCTAGCGCCAATCGCTCATCTGGATTTGCAACTAACAACGCTGCAAGAAACATAGACTTTTTACTCTTGAATACACTTGGCTTTTGACGCTGTAACTTTTTAATATCTAAAAACCAGAGTTCTGTAACATCTAGTGCTTTTAAGTCATCTTGAATACGCCTTGCAAAATCATCAATGGAGTGTTGGGTATTCGAAATAGTGCGGCTCTCATAGAGTTCTCGAAAGTCTTCTTGCTGGGTTAAGGTCAAATCCAAATTTTCTGCTGAAAGAAATATGCGATACTCTTCATCACGCTTTGTATTACGATCAAAAAGAATAAGAAAGCTTAACAATTCGACCATTTTTCGTATGCGATATGTTTGAGCATCAATTATAGACCCCATAATTATTTTATTCATCCGATCCGGATCTTTATCGTTAGGAACTTCTTGCAGAAACTCCTTGTCATTCATTAGTCCGACAGATATCTTTAAAACCTCCTTAGAAACACCGTAAAGAAAAAGTTTTTTAGCATCACTCTGATTAACCCATGCATATGTCGTGCTTTCATAAAAATGATCATCCTTAAAAAGGTGTTTCATCAAACGATCTGCTGAGCGGAGGGGTGCGGTGATAAAGAAATCAAGCCTTTTTTCTTGTTCTGGGCTAAGTTTAATATTGACAGGTTTTTCTTCTTTCGATTCTGTGGGCTCTGATGATTTTTGAGGCTCGTTTGGCATATTTATATAATATAGGAAATTTGCTTCTTTTGCAGGAATTGAGAGATCATTCAGATTTTAGTATTTCAGATAGTTCCGTCATATCCTTCATTACATTCTCTCAGAATACATTATCTGCTATAGTATTGCTATTATTAGCATTAATTTTCCCCACAAGTAACCTACTTCAGTGATTTCTTGCTCCGCTTGAAGTCTCGTTTGAGTGGTCCACCGAAACATTGTCGGAATTAAATAATTATGAAGGAATTTGTAAATGAAAGTAAAATTAATCCAGAACATGCCTCTTTACTTGAAGCTAGTCTGAATTTAGTTCCAGATAAAAATGGACTTTATAAGGAGGCTGAGACCGGGGAACTTTTTATTGAAATAGCCAGTCATCCAGAAAAACAACGATTTGTGAGCAGTTTATTAAAAGGCATTATAAATTCTGCAGAGATCGTTCATGTAAATGGTAAATATTTTAGTCATGTGCAACAGTTTGATAATTTAGATCCGAAAAGTACAGAAGACTTTAAAGCAGAAATCGACGCAGACACTTTTATTCTATCAAAAGTATTTGGCGATACGGATCATAAATTTTACGTTGACGATGATGAGTTGAATAGTGAAAGAACCCCATATGGGATCAATGCACGGCCTAGAGATATAGTGGCTGGGGAGCATAAGAACTTAGTGGTAGATGATGATAATTCGAAAAAATATTTTTTTGATTTTGGTGAAGCCTTTTGGAATTCATATGCTACCTATCAAATGGACTGGTTTACATCAGAAGAGGGTAGAACTGGTTTTCGAAACTATATTTTGAAAGAGTTAATTAATGATAGATATATTTCAGATAATACAGAAAAAGTGTTCGAAATTATATATCGGAAAGCAGAAGAACTCAATTCAAGGCTAGACAGTAAAGACTTTTTTAATGCAATTATGGATAAGTCACAACTTGATCTTAAAAAGGAGTTTGGGGTTTTTATGCATCAAGAAGATCCTAATTCTGTTTTATTTGATCAAATTAAAAATCGGTGTGAGATAATTCTAAAAGCCCTGCAGGAGCTCAAATTAAAGACACAGAAGATTGGATAATAGTATAGACACAATTCACTACTGACTAACTTTAAGAATCTCTGCTAATTCCACGATATCTTTCACCACATTCTCCCAAAACGCATCATCTGATATAGTATTGTTATTATTAATATTTCTTTTCCACACATTTAACCTACTTCGGTGATTTGTTGCTCCGTTCGAAGTCTCGTTTGAGTGGTCCACCCAACGAGACAAAAATCCACCAATTTTAGGTGGGTTTTTGATATAATAAATAAATGGAAAATATTTTAAATCAAAAATCTCTAGTTTTGGGAACTGCTGGAGTTGGTAAGACGACATTCTTATTAAACGAAATAAGAAGTTCAAATCAGAAGTGTATTTATATATCTATACATGCCGAAGAAATAGAAAATTTACCAATTATAAAGATAAATAATCCAGATGAGGGATTGAAAGCAGTAGAGATTTCAAAGATTAAAAGTTTTATGGAAAACGGGAAATCTTTTGTGATTCAGGTTCAATTGGGGTATGTGGGCCAGGTCTTGGGTATGACATATTTGAATGATGTTCTTTTGGAAATTTTAGATAAAAATAAAGATTTTACTGTGGTTCTGGATGACGCAAGATATATCGCAGGTAGTGATTTTTCTAATACTTATAAAAAATTATTAGAGCAAGACACTTTCCCGGTTATTTCAGTCTGTTCTTATATGGAGAATGTTGAATACATATTTGATTTTGTAGACAAAGTCTACCTGTTTAAGGTATCGCGTTCAGACTTCGATGTTTTGAAGACTAGAAATTTCATATCAGATAGTGATACTAGTATTTTTGATCAGAAAGTTGGAGAATATATAATAAAATAATAATATGTTTGAAATATTTTTAAGTATCGTGCCAATTGTTTTCTTTTATATGGTTTTGTGGTTTGGAGTATCTATTATTTTGAAAAGAAATGATGTTGTAGATATTGCTTGGGGGCTTGGTTTTGTTTTTGTCGCATTTAGTGTTTTTTATAATAATTTGAGTTTAATTAATTGCCTGATCTTTATGATGGTATTTTTCTGGGGAACAAGACTGTCTCTACACATTTTTCTTCGTAATACAAAAAAGGACGAGGACTATCGTTACAAAAAATGGCGTGAGGAATGGGGAAAATATTTTTATGTTCGATCATTTTTCCAAGTTTATATGCTTCAGGGATTTCTGATGATTTGTATTTCTTCGGGCTTTATTCTGATTTCTTCTCTTTCTAATTTTGAACCAGCGCTGTGGCAGATAATTCTCGGAGGAGCGCTGTGGCTTAAAGGCTTTTTCTTCGAGGCAGTAGGGGACGCACAGCTTACTAGATTCATAAAAAACCCAGCCAACGCAGGAAAAATAATGACTGGAGGGCTCTGGAAATACACCAGACATCCCAACTACTTCGGAGAAATCGCAATGTGGTGGGGGATTTGGATTTTTACAATTGACACACCGATAATGTGGGTAGCGCTGATCTCTCCTGTAACAATTACATTTCTACTTTTGAAAATTTCTGGAATTCCTTTGCTTGAAAAAAAGTATGATGGGAATGTTGAGTTTCAAGAATACAAAAAGAGGACAAGCGCCTTGTTTCCACTTCCACCTAAGGTATAATAAAAGAGTATGTTAACTTTTATATCGGTATTTTTTCTGAGCACTTTTTTAGTAGTTATTTTTGACTACATTTGGCTTGGATTAATAATGAAGAAATTCTACGTTGAAGCTCTCGCTCCGTTCGGAAGAGTGATAGATGGTTCTATTTCTATGAACATTTGGCCAGCAATTCTGGTTTATATTCTTCTGGGACTTGGTCTTACATTCTTTGTTATTTTGCCGACTTCAACTCTACCGATATTGCGCACAGTTCTAACCGCTGTAATTTTCGGAGTAGTAGTTTATGGTGTTTATGACCTAACTAATCTAGCGACACTAAAAGACTGGACCAGCTCTATAGTTATTGCTGATATTATCTGGGGCGCAGTTATATCTGTCTTGGTTGCCGTTATCACTAAGCTGATTATTTTTTAATAATGAAAACTGACAGAAAATTTTTCAAAACAATACTCGGTATCAGCTTGTTTATCGTAATCGGAGGATTCGTTGCCTCTTTTATTGTCTCTGCAAAAGTAGACTCTAGAGAAAGAAAAACTCTTGAAATAAGAGCCGACAATGCTTCTCTCGTTTTCACTTCAGAGGAAATAAGAAATCTAAAAGGAAATGAGGAAGACTTAAACAACGGATATTATTTTGACATAAAGAACAAACTTCTAGCCCTAAGACGTGCCAACCCGGACGCAAGGTTCGTTTACCTGATGGGAGCAAATGGTGAGAAACTATTCTTTTTTGCTGACTCTGAATCAATAACTTCTGAAGATTATTCTCCACCAGGACAGACATATGACGAAACAACACCTAACGACCTAGAAAGATATTTTAAAGGGGAATCTTATTCAGAAGGACCTTATTCTGACCGATGGGGTAAATGGGTTTCTGGATATTCTCACATAAAGGATCCTTTGACTGGGGAGGTTGTAGCAATGCTCGGGATGGATATAGATGCGAGTTCTTGGCAGAGTGGAATCTTGGTTTGGAGGTTTGTGATTGCCGGTATAACACTATTGCTTTGTGGATACTTCGCTCTTCTCTTACGAGGGATTTGGAAAACAGAAGAGAGTAGCGACTCACTTATTTCGGATCATGGTGAAGTCTTAAATCATAGAGAAAAAGCAAAAGAGTTCCAGTCTTTTGCTAGAGTTTCAATTTTCAAAATCAATCCAAGAGAGATGAGAATTCTTCTTGATGATGGGTCTGATTCAACTTTAGACAACAGACTAGTTTCTGATGTTGATGATTTTGTTTTCGGTATTTTAAAATCAAACCTCGCGCAGGGCAAAGAAGAATTTTCTGTTATATCCAACACTGGTGGTGGAAAGAATTTCTGGAGATTTCAAATTCGTTATGACGCCGGAATGAATCCGGTAGCTATTAAGAGTGCAAGAATTAATATTTCATAAATTATTATGGCTTTTGATCCAGACAAAATCACATACATAGGACAAACTGACTATCGTAATCAGAAGGTTAAGTTTGGTATTAAAGCAATAGACAGAACAAGACATCTCTACACAATCGGAAAAACTGGAATGGGAAAATCTACCTTGCTTGAAAACATGGCCATTCAGGATATTCAAAACGGTGAGGGTCTGGCTTTTATAGATCCACACGGGGGGAGCGCAGAAAAAATTCTAGAATATATTCCGGAACATAGAGTTAAAGATGTAATCTATTTTGCCCCTTTCGACACAGAATACCCGATTTCTTTTAATGTTATGGAAGATGTTGGTTTGGACAAGAGACACTTGGTGGTGAGCGGTCTGATGAGTGCTTTGCTTAAACTTTTTGGAGAAGAGAGCTTTTCAGATAGAATGCAGTACATTTTGAAAAATACTATTTACGCTCTTTTGGAATACCCTGACACCACCATGCTTAGTATAAATAAAATGCTAATAGACAAGACATTTCGTAACAAGGTAATAGAGAATGTCACCGACCCATCAGTAAAAGCATATTGGACTAAAGAATATGCTAGTTATACAGAGAGATTTGTAGCGGATGCAATTCCGGCTATTCAAAACAAAGTCGGACAATTTACTTCAAACCCTATAATTAGAAACATAATAGGACAGCCAGTTTCATCATTTAATTTCCGAGAG
>CAYZIU010000030.1:0-6328 GCA_964478575.1 uncultured Candidatus Saccharibacteria bacterium
GAAACATGAAGGCTTCTCTGTGTCAGATATCTCAAAAACTCTAAACATAAGCCGAAATACCCTATACCTATGGTTTAACCAAATTGTTTCAGGTGAAACAATTGAGGCTACGTTACAGAACAAAAAAGGAAGGTCAGAAAGGCTAAAAAGACTAAATGAGGCAAGAGAGGAGAAACTGAACAAGTATTACCAAATGGCAAAAGAGGAAGCTAGGCTTGATTTCCAGAAGTTTTCTTCTGACCCGTTATTTATTTCCGGACTAATGGCTTATTGGGTAGGAGGAGACAGGGTTTCAAAGTACAACCTCAGACTTGGTAACTCTGATCCCGGTGTCCTTTTGATTTTTGCTAGTTTCTTAGAGAAGTTTCTGGCGGTTCAAAGAGGGAAGTTGAGGGCGCAGGTCTTTTATGATGATACTTTGAACCCAGATCTTTGCCGGGAATTCTGGTCCATGAATCTAAAGCTAGATAAGTCTCAGTTTACAAAAAACATTATCCTAAAGAGAAAAATAAAGACGAAAAAGTCTCGTTACGGTAACTGTAATATAGGAATTACTAGTAGATTTTTGAAAACCAAAATGTTAGAATGGATTACCATTTTCGATAGAGAAGTGCGAATGCGGCCATAGTTTAGTGGTAAAACACGATCTTGCCAAGATTGAGGCGGGAGTCCGATTCTCCCTGGCCGCACAAAAATGATTTTCTTGTTTTCAGGGAGAATCGGACAGGAAAGGGGTCGGGAAAACTCTAGTTTTCCCGTGGAGGAAAGTATTGAGAACCGTGGGTTCTCAAAGAGTGCGAAGCGGGACGCTGTGCACGAGTCCGATAACGAAGTGTCTCCCTGGCCGCACAAATAAAAGTAAGACATTTTTTATAAGGACAAATGACTTTTTGTAATGATTTACTTATTCACAAATGGGGAAAAATGTGTTTAAGAAGTTTATAAAAGACATGTCTTTAACAAAAAACCCTTATTTTTAAAAGAATGAATCTGAAAATAAGCTTATTTTAAAAGGACATTTGTATTTTAGCCAAAAATAGTGACTTTTAGGTTTCACGTGAAACATCTATTATAAAAAAGCCTTAAAATCAACAAATATGCCTAAAGTTTTTACATCAAAATCACAGAAAATAGGAGAGTTAGGAGAGGGGATTGCGAAGATATATCTAGAAAAAAGAGGTTTTAAAATTATTGAAAGAAACTTCTGCTCAAGAAATGGTGAAATTGATATAATTGCTGATAAGGATAAAACAAGGCACTTTGTGGAAGTAAAAAGCGTTTCATCTTCTGAGTCTGGAGTGAAACCGGTTGAAAATATGACAACTTGGAAGATAAAGAAACAAAGGGCTGTTATTGCAGAATATTTACGAAGTCAAAGAAATGTCTCTGATTGGCAGGCGGATGTCCTTTTCGTCTATTTGGACATAAAAGACAAGACCGCCAAGGTCGAGTTTTTGGAATACGCATTTTGAAATAAGGATTTTTATGTTATGCTGTTTTTGCAAAATCCTATTTTCAGATTTTGCTTTTTGTTTAACAACTGAGTCGGGGTGTAGTACATCGGTAGTATACGCGGTTTGGGACCGTGAGAGCCGAGTTCGATTCTCGGCACCCCGACCCAGTTGTGAAATAATCAACTTTGAGTTATATTCATAATTACGAGAGTTTCAAAGAGCGGGACTAGTTTAGTGGTAGAATGGGAGTTTTCCAAACTCTAGGCGGGAGTTCGATTCTCCCGTCCCGCACAAAAAACAACAAAGCACTCAATTTATTTGGGTGCTTTGTTGTTTTTAGGTATAAGGGAGAATCGAATATAGGTTAAATAAAAAAACGCCCAATAGGGGGCGTTTTTTTATTTAAAATACTTTTTCTCGAGAAAAAATTATTTAACTGCGTCTTTGAGGGCCTTGGCCGCTCGGAACTTAGGAACGCGGGTAGCTGCGACACTGACTTGAGCTCCAGTTTTTGGATTTCGAGCCATTCGAGCTGCGCGAGCTTTTACAGAGAAGATACCGAGTCCTGCGATAGAAACTTCACCACCCTTTTTAAGAGTAGAGATGATTGTATCGATGAGGCCATTCACGATTTCTTCGGCGGCAACTTTTGTACCACCCATTTTTCCGTGAACGAATTCCACTAGATCTTGCTTGTTCATATTTTTAGCTTTTGCAAATACTGCGAGAGACGCTAGTAATCTACGACCGTTCCTGTTTGTTACAGGCTAGAAAAAGTATACAGGATATAGATTTTATAAGCAAAAGGTTGACAGACGAATATTAGTGTATTAATATAAAGACAAATTTTGTAAATATGATGACAAGACAGATTGATCAAAACCTCAACAGAGGTATTTTTATTGCCATGCTGATTATGGCGATTGCCTGTATTTTATTTATGCCTAACATTCAGGCCAAAGCCCTTTGTGGTGTTTTGTTCGGATGTGGAGCATTAATGTCACTGGCTATTAGTAGTCGGGGATGGGCAAAGCCATTATTTGCTCTATCTATGGTTACATTTGTTATTGGCGTATTATACGCTAGCACTTTTAATTAATTAATTTTAACCAAAACAATTTTATTAATTCCCCCAGTGATGGGGGACTTTTTTGTGCTAAAATTTGACCATGGTAAATGACAAAAAACATTCAATAGAAGAATATCAACTGATTGTAGAAAAAATAAAACAGGGTACAGCAACAGAAGAAGAAAGGTCTTTAATTGAGGATCTTGTTTCTAACGCAATGAAAGAAGTCGATGAAATTTTAAAAGAAGATGAAAAAGAATTATGATAGAACGTTTAAGTACAAATTCTACTGAAAAGCTAGAAGATACTCTTGATTTTGAGTTTTTAAAAGAAAGACTTGAAAAGTCTTCACCAAAAGCTATAGAGAAAATAAAGATGATGATGAAAGATCCGGCAACTTGGATGGGAATTGCTTCTTTGGTCGCCGGGAGCCTGGGAGCTTATGGGGGTATGGCTGGACAACAGGAGGTCAAAGAAAATATCGAAGAACTACAGTCTCAGGGGGATGGAATAAGTGCGATTTATCAATCATTTAAGATCCTAGGCCTTCTAATGGTTTCTAATGGCGTGTTTTATATCGCTCAGTCTGTAAAAAATATGAAAATAAAATTAAAAGCAGAAGAGGAAGAGGAAGAGGAAGAAAAGGACGATGAAAAATAATTAAAAAACCGCTCCATAATGGGGCGGTTTTTTAATAAGTAAAGAATATGTCTAATCAAAGTCTCACTACCGGGCAAATTCTACAACTCTTGTTTCTCTTATTACTGTAACTTTAATTTCTCCAGGATACTTTAGATCTGCTTCTATTTTCATTGCTACATCTCGAGCTAGAGTTTTTGCTTCAATGTCGCTCAAGTCTTCTGGTTTAACAAATACCCTTATTTCTCTTCCAGCTGACAACGCATAGGCTTTTTCTACTCCTTTCATGTTGTTTGCAAGAGTCTCTAGTTCTCCAAGTCGCTTGAGATAATTTTCAACTGTATCTCGTCTTGCTCCAGGTCGTCCACCGGATATGTAGTCGGCTGTCTGAACAATGACCGCTTCAACTGTTTCGTGTGGCCAGTCGTCGTGGTGACTTTTCATTGCGGTGATAACTCTAGGGTCTGCTCCGAACTTTTCTAGAATTCTCATTCCAATTTCAATGTGTGTTCCTTGAACTTCGTGATCAAGAGCTTTTCCAATGTCGTGTACTAACGCTCCCGCCTTTGCGACATATACATCCGCTACGAGCTCTTCCGCCAGCATCCCAGCTATGTGAGTCATCTCAATTGAGTGCTGAAGGACATTTTGTCCATAACTTGTTCGGAAATATAGACGACCAAGGATTGCAACAATTCTCGGATCGAAATTGAAGATTCCACATTCATAACATGCCGCATCTCCTTTTTCTTTTATTATTTTATTTATTTCACCTTTTGCTTTTTCTACCTCTTCCTCAATCTTGGCTGGCTGAATTCTTCCATCCATTATTAGGTTTTCAAGCGCCATCTTGGCTATTTGGCGACGAACAGGATCAAAGGCTGAGATAATTATGACTCCCGGTGTGTCGTCCACTATAAGCTCAACTCCAGCCGCTCTTTCAAAAGCTCTGATGTTTCTTCCTTCTTTTCCGATAATCTTTCCTTTTATCTCATCGTTTGGGATTGAGACATTTGTAGTCATCAATTCTGAGGCAGTTGAGGAAGAAAGTCGCTGGATTGTTGTAGCCAGAATGTCCTTTGCTCTTCGTTCCAGGGTTTCTGATCCCATAACTTCAAGTTTTTGAATTCTAACTTTCAAATCTTCATCTGCTTTAATCTCTAGTTCTTTGATTAGTAGATTCTTTGCCTCATCAGTTGTAAGTCCTGATACAGCTTCTAGCTTTTTCTTTCTTTCTTCGTCAGCAAGGTCTATTCGCTCCTTTATCTTCTTTATTTCTTCAACTTTTACTTTTATATTTTCTACCTCTCTGTCTATTTCAACTTGTCGGGCATCAAGAAGTCCTTCTTTCTTTATTAGGCGGTCTTCTGTTCTTTTAGCCTCTTCTTCTTTTGTCTTTTCTATCTCCTTTACTTCAAGAAGAGTTTCTTCTGACTTCTTCTTTGCTTCGTCTGTTATTCTCTGTGCCTCTTCTTTTGCTCCAACCAACATTTGTTTGATGTCTATCTCTAGAGATCTCTTTTTTGAAAGAGAAACCAAGATTCGAGTGTAATACCCGATCAGAGCACCAACAAGAAGGGCGAAGCTTCCGAAGGCAATTATTTTTATAAATGTCATATGGGTTAAAACCCGTTTGCAAGCTAGCGTTTTTCCACCCTTATTTTTATAAGGTTTTTTCTAAATTTTTCAGTTTGGGAAATTCGTTTAAGTTGCATTTGGGTATGTGATTAATTCGTTAAGTTCGATATATTGATAATACACCTGAAAGAGAGTGAGGGCAATCTAGAAAAATGTATGGCCCGCGTCCATCGGCACGGACCCCGAATTTCCCCAAAAAAACTTTTCCCCATTGACCTAGTGCCCGAAAGGTTATATCTTTCTTAGAAACTGTTCTAGAATGGAAAATAACCAAAACAAAATGATCTGTGTGAATGGCTGGAGAGCCATTACAGAAGAAATCTTTGGCGAAGATGGAGCCGGAAGATTTCTGAGCATTGCGCCAAGATTTGATGCAGAAGGAAAATTAACAAAAGATTCTGTTCAAGAAATTATTTGGCAAGCAGAGAAAAATGCCCAGAACTCTGATGCCTGGCCCGAAAGATACCAAATTAAATTCAAAAAGCTAGCCAACAGGCTAAAGCTTCAAACTCATTTAATCCCAAGCAATTAGCTTGGTTTTTTTATTTGTTAAAAATCCGCCAATTAGGCGGATTTTCTTTTTACATTTTTGCCTTCGAGATTACAGCGTCGATTAGTCCGTATTTTTTCGCCTCTTCTGCCTCCATATAGTTGTCTCTGTCTGTGTCTTTCTCCACCTTATCAATTTTTTGTCCTGTGTTTTTTGAGAGAAGTTCGTTTATCTTCTTCTTCCACTTTAGAATCTCTTTTGCGTGGATTTCTATATCAGTTGCTTGTCCGGATGCTCCACCAAGAGGTTGGTGAATCATTATTCTAGAGTTTGGAAGAGAAAATCTTTTTCCTTTTGCTCCACCAGAGAGAAGGATTGCTCCCATTGAAGCCGCCATTCCAACACAGATAGTCGAAACATCAGGTTTGATGAATTGCATTGTGTCATATATTGCCATTCCAGAAGTGACTGATCCTCCTGGGGAATTTATGTATAGCTGGATGTCTTTCTTTGGATCTTCGTTGGCAAGGAAAATAAGCTGAGCAATAACTAGGTTGGAAGTATAGTCGTTTATTTCGTCATTCAAGAAGACTATTCGTTCTCGGAGTAGGCGAGAGTAGATGTCATAGGCTCTCTCTCCAAATTGGGATTTTTCGATGACAGTAGGTATAAGCATAGAATTTAATATTATTGATAATTGTTAGGCCATTCTAGCAAAAACAGGGGTTTTTGGGTAGAGAGAGGTATTCCCCGAACACTGTCCTTGTGTTTAAAGGAAAGGTAGGGGGTTTACCCGCACATCTTTCTATTTTTGATGGAAAGGTGTGGGGGTTGACAAATCCTACAGATTTGCTATAATACGAGAGTATAAATGTTCTTTGAGCTTGGATTTCATAGGTTTTTTGGGTTTTGGGAATGATACGAGCTGGTTCTGCCGAGCCGGCTGGTATCATTTTCAAAACTATTAATTTAAACAATTAAAAACCAAATATTATGAAATCTTTAATGTTATTACCAATTATCTTTTTCGGTCTTATG
>CAYZIU010000031.1:0-5603 GCA_964478575.1 uncultured Candidatus Saccharibacteria bacterium
GTCGGTAAAAGTAAATGCGGTTATCTATTACAAAGTGAGCGATGCATCAAAGGCGGTGATTGAGGTAGAAGACTTCAAAAATGCTATCTCACAATACGCTCAGACAACAATGCGAAACATCGTCGGGGAAGTGACTCTCGATGAGCTTCTCTCTAAGCGTGACCAGATTGCAGATCGTATTCGTGAAATCGTCGATAAGGAAACTGACTTGTGGGGACTAAAGGTTCAGAATGTTGAACTCAAAGATGTGAGTCTTCCTCCAGACATGGAACGAACGATTGGTAAACAAGCAGAAGCAGAAAGGGAAAAGCGTGCAATCATAATTACTTCAGAAGGGGAGCTAGCTGCGTCAGAAAATATGGCAAAGGCTGCAACAATGCTCGCTTCATCTCCCGGAGCTCTTCATTTGCGAACACTACAGTCTATAAATGATATGGCTTCCGATCAGTCAAATACTGTCGTGTATATGGTTCCAGTAGAGGCACTGAAAGCTTTAGAAGGATTTATTAAGAAATAATTTTTATATGCAAAATAACAATTCAAAATTAAATACAATTCTGCTTATCATTTTAATAATCTTGGCAGCGTTTTGTTTGTGGAAAATTTCAGATGACAATAGAGAAGAGGAGAATGATTCAAATGAAATAAAAACAGAGCAGACTGAAAATAATAATGATGAAAAAGAAGAGGTCTCAGATCAGGAAACAACGACTTACCAATATCCATCTTCTGGTCCAGCCTTCTTTACAATGGAAGCAAAAGGAAATCCGACAGTTACAACAAGTTCAGGTAAAATGGTTTTTTCTGGATCCTCAGGAACTGATACTGTTTGGTATTCTACTGGATTCACTGGTGGGACAGGATATCCTTGTTTCGACGATCTAAACAGCATTCCATATCCTGGAACCAAAGAGATAAAAATTGGAACTGATGAATTTACGGTTTGTTCTTACAAAGGAACTACAACATTTATCGAAGATGGTTTTGAGGGTTCAGCTGTAGTTATAACTTCTTCTGGTAGCAATCAAACCAGTCCCCATTATATAGATCTAGAGACCATTAAATTTGTAATGGAAGTAGAAAATTAATTTTAAATTTATGTTTAAAGACCCAAAATATGATATAGCTAAGATTTTAATCTTGATCGTTTTTGTTGGTGGACTTGCTTACTTTGTTTTTGGAAATCAGAATTCATTTCGTAGCACAGCATTGGTCTTAGAAGATAGCGCAATTGCCACAACTACTGTTTCCACTGTTCACAAACAGCTTTATTTAGCTGGAGGTTTGGTTACCAGTGGATTCACTGAACTTGAAAATAAAAATGATGTCTGGACTTCAACAGACGGGGCCAATTGGTCTCTCGTAACAGATGACGCTCCATGGGAGGGACGCTCTGCTTTTGGGTTTGTGTATTTTAAAAACAAACTTTGGGTTTTGGGAGGATTTACAAATAATGTAAATCTAAATTTAAGCACAGATGATGATGTTTCTTTCAATGATGTTTGGGTATCAAATGACGGAGGACTAACATGGATTGAGGTACTAGCTGAGGCGCCTTGGGATAAGAGGTTTTATCATACCGTTACAGTCTACAAAAATAAAATGTGGGTGATAGGCGGTCGTCCGTTAGGATATATTGGATACCCTTATTTTTATAATGATGTTTGGTATTCCGAAAATGGAACTGATTGGGTAGAGGCGACAGATGATGCTCCGTTTTATGTCCGATACAAACACACTTCTTTTGTCTACAAAAATAAAATATGGGTGATGGGGGGAGCGATGGAAGCAAATACACACAGAAATGATGTGTGGTACTCATCTAATGGAACTTCATGGACGGAGGCTACTCCTGAAGCAGAATGGGAGAAGAGGGGTGGACATGATTCAGTTGTTTTTGGAGGCAAGATGTTGGTGCTAGGAGGGGAAAGATATTTACCGACGACAGAACAGTTTTCTGATATGTGGTCTTCGGAGAGTGGTGCGACATGGACCGAAATGACCCCTCCAGGTTGGAGCGAACGATTTGGACACCAGGTTGTAGAATTTAATACCAACCTATGGCTCTATGGAGGAACTTCTGACACATCCAATACTCTTGAAACAGAAGACCAAGTATGGAAAATGTCCGACGGTGTATGGAGTGAGGTTACTCCAACAGGAAATCCTTTCATTGAAGGTAGAATGTACTTCGGTCTTACAAGTAATTAATTAATAATATGTCTATAGAACAAGAATTTGGAAAAAGAAATTTTTTAAGAGAAATATCTAATTTAGCCGAGCAAGTAAAAGAATTGCCTGAAAACGAAAGGGAAGAGTCTTTGCTTTTGATAAACAAAGCTCAAGTTGCAATTGAAAACATTCAAGATCTTTCTCAATCAATTGGAGGCAATGAATATGAATCAATTTGTGAAAAAATATTTAATGATACAAGCGCTAATATAGAGAATAGAAAGATAGGCGAGGGCTATGATCAAAAAATTGCTGCTTAATAATTAATATATGGCAAACGTCGTTCCACAAAAAGATCTTCATCGAATAGTTTTAACTGCGATTATTTACCGACCTAAAGAAGATGGTGGATTTGAATATTTAGTTACCAAACGTTCACCTTACAAGAAAGTCTATCCAAATCTTTGGACTGTTCCAGGGGGAGGACTTGAGGCTGGAGATTATGAAAACAAAGAAAAAACTACCAGCGAAGGATGGTATTTCGTTCTAGAAGATGTTTTGCGTAGGGAAGTAAGGACCGAAGTAAACATTGAGATTGGAAAACCTAAGTATCTTCTTGATTTAATATTTATTCGCCCAGATGGAGTTCCTGTTGTGACCCTTTCTTATTACGTTCCGTTTATTGGAGGAGAAGTGAAGCTGGTTGATGAAGAAGAGGGTGGTGATACAGAATTTCGTTGGATTACCTCTACAGAGGCTTTAGAAATTGAAATGATCCCAGGAATTCCTCAGGAGATTGAAGCCGTAGATAGGATATTAAGCGGTGAGGAGGATCCAAAAATAATCTTTAAATAAGGACAATGTCTATAAAATTGACAAAAACTCCAGTTAGTTCTGGAGTTTTTTGTTCTTTGAATTTTAGTCTATAATATACCTTATGGAAAACAACAAATTAAAATCAAGCACAGCTATATTAATAGCCCTTATCGTAGTGATCGTTGGTATTATTCTTATCGTAAAAAACAAGAAAACAGATGAAGTTCTAACTCCAGGGGAAGCTTCAACTTCTTCAGAGTCAGTATTAGGATCAATTTTTAAGAAAAAGAAAACTCCAGTTGAACCTCTCCCAGAAGAAGGTCCAATTAAGGCAGACGAAGCAGTTTGGGAAGAAGAAACTCCTTTCTATACAACTACAAGGATTCCTGAATCAACAATGAGTGTTAGAAGTGATTATGTTATCTCTCTTGAAGACGAACATGATGGTATTTACACATTCGTTGGACCATCTAATTATCTAGAAAGTGTAAAATATTTCTCTGAGCCAGATAGTCACCCAACAGTAGGTGGTGTTCTTCTTTCATACAGTGGAAGCGAAACTTTCGGTGACAGAGAATACAAAATCTATAAAAAATTAACAGGAGATGCGATGACTTACTACTACATAGAAAATGAAAATGTTGGACTTCTTTTTTCAACAGAAACAACAGACGGACTAGTTAGCGTTGATTTGTCTACTGTTACTTTGAAATAGATTTCTAGTTTTAGTTCTTTAGATAATGGCAACACTCTACACACAACAAGATAAGAATGTTCGTAAAACTTGGATGTTGATGGCAACGTTCTTGATTCTTATTGTTGCCATCGGATTTATTTTTTCTCAAATATACGGCAATCCAAGCATTCTTTATGGATTCTTTGTTTTTGCGATTTTTATGAATCTGTTCGCTTATTGGAATTCTGCCAAGATAGCTCTCCGTGTATCCGGAGCAAAGCCTGCTGATGAAAATGAATACAGAGAACTTCATAATATTATTGAGAATTTATCTATTACTGCTGGACTTCCAAAGCCGAAAGTTTATGTCATAGAAGACCCAGCCCCGAATGCCTTTGCAACAGGACGAAACGCAAAGCATTCTGCTGTTGCTTTTACAACAGGAATTTTGGCAATCTTAGACAAAAACGAACTCGAAGGTGTTGCCGCTCACGAACTCTCCCATATAGGAAACAAAGATATTTTAATTTCAACAGTCGCTGTTGTTTTGGCTGGATTTATTTCTCTTTTTGCAGATATGTTTTTGCGTTCGCAGATGGTTAGAGTTGGAGGTAATGACGACAATCGGGCAGGAGCCATGATGATGGTTGCGGGTTTGGTTTTGGCAATCCTTGCTCCAATATTTGCAATGCTTATTCAATTGGCAATTTCTAGAAAACGAGAATTTCTAGCAGATGCTTCAGGTGCACTCCTTACTCGTTACCCAGAAGGCCTCGCTTCTGCTTTACAAAAAATCTCTAGTTATGGACGACCGATGCAAAAGGCGCATGATGCAACAGCACATCTTTTCATTGCAAATCCATTCGGCTCAAAAGCTGTTCGCGGAGTTCATAAATTATTCATGACTCATCCACCTGTAGAGGATCGCATCAAGGCACTTTTGCAAAAATAATTTAGAATTAAGAAAGTTCTAGACAAATTAAGATAAAAATTGTAATATCTGAAAAAATATTGCACGATGAAAAATCTAATAATTGGTCTCGGAACAGGCAGGTGTGGAACCACCTCTTTGGCTAGATTACTGTCCCTTCAGCCGGACTCTTCATTTATTCATGAAGGAGAATTTACAAAAGATAAATATTCCCACTTTTTACTTCCTTGGAATACAGATTTAGTAAAGTTGGCAGAATGGAAAAATAAATTGAAAAATTTTTCCGGAGAAAGTAATTTTTGTGGAGATGTGGGGTCATATTTTATTCAATATGTTTCTGCCGTTTTACAAAAATACCCGAATGCAAAGTTCGTGTGTCTGAAAAGAGAAAAGGATCAGGTGATCCGGTCTTTTATGAAGAAGACCAGAGGCAGAAATCACTGGATGGAGCGTATTCCATGGTATCAGGCCAGGGATATTATCTGGGATAAAATTTTTCCTAGATTTGATGTTTCTAGTAAAAAAGAAGCAATTGCGCTTTATTGGAATATTTACTATGTGATGGCCTCCGACTTTGAAAAAAGGTTTCCGGAGAACTTCAAAGTATTTCCAACAGAATTTCTGAATTCCGTTTCAGGAATGAATGAGATTCTGGATTTCGCTGGAATTCCTGCTTCGGGAAGAGTGCTAGATAAAAAGCACGAAAACAAAAATACAATAAAGGACCAGTTGTCTTCAATGACTCTTGTCTTTAAAAATTTTTTCAAAAACAAATCATTATAACCCCGCTACAATGCGGGTTTTTGTTTTCTTATTTTTGCAAAAAGTCCTTACTTCAAGTATATTAACTCACGGAAGTTCTTTGGATTAAATTGCAGGTTTGAATTATTAAGTAGAACCTGCGGGGTTCATTTTTATGAACACCTGCTTTCCCCCGCAAGTCGGGGGAGCTAGGAGGGTTCGCATAGCGGTCTAGTGCGCCACCTTGGAAAGGTGGTATGGGGGAAA
>CAYZIU010000032.1:0-5369 GCA_964478575.1 uncultured Candidatus Saccharibacteria bacterium
AATACAAGCACTATTTAATCAAATGTCTGACTCAATCTCCTGGAAAACAAAGACCGAAGAGGAATTAAAAAAAATTGAATCTACTCTAGAATCTCTAGGGTTTTCCCTTGAAGAAGACCAGCCTCACATAAGCGGAGAGCGTTTTCTTATGACCCGAGAAAAGCTGGTTCTAATGGGAACTCAAAAATCTAACGGCTCTAGAGTCATTATAAAAGTTAGCAATAGACCACTAGGTAAAGAAGAAATTGAACTAGAAAAGAAAGTTAGGGATGCGCTCGTAAATGTGGCTTTTGCTAACGACAGAATGCTTCTACCTGAAATATCTTTTTTTGGAGAAAAAAATGGCTATTTAGTTTTAACACAAAAATTTATTCCACAAGAAAAAGTTTTTGCCAGCTTCCCTATTGAGAGACAGTTCTTTATGTCACTACTGATGTTTGAGGAACAAGAAGCATTTCACGCAACAACATTCGAACACCGAAATAAAATAAAAAATATTTTCAAACTTCAAACAACAAAAGATTATTTGCAATCCTTTTCTGAATTCAAAAAAACAATTGAAAATTATACAAAAGATGAGAACTGGAAAACTCTAGTTGAGGAATGTGAGAAATTACTAAAAGACAACGAAAAACTTCTCGATAAACATTCTAATTATCTAACTCACACAGATTTCGTGCCAGGTAACTCTAGAATAAGTGGACGAGATATTTATATGCTAGACCTTTCTTCTATGTATTTCGGAAACAAATATGAGGGATGGGCACGATTTATAAACTGGGCAACAATCCATAGCCCTGAACTGGACACTCTTCTGAACAGTTATGTAGTTAAAAACAGAGGAGAGGAAGAACATACAACCCTACGACTTATGAGAATATACAAAGTCGGATACTTGATTGATTACTATATAAAAACTTTAGACAGAATTTCGGGAGACTTGGAAATATTGAATAAAAAAAGAATCGAGCTCTGGCTTAACATTCTTAAGTCAATAAAAGATAACTCCCCGCTCTCTTATGATTTTATTGATAATTATCGAAAAGAAAGAAATTCACTTCGATCTCCTGAAGAGATGGAACGTCAAAAGGAATTCAATATTCCAACAGCCTAGATAGAAGAGATTTCTTCAAATAGTTCTTTTGTTGAAGTTGCGATTATTTGTTGTGGTGAGTCAGACAAAACAACAGGAGTTCCGTCTAGATTATAAATCTCCCCTCCAGCAAGTCTAACCATAGATAAGGCGACAGCAATATCAAGAGTCGTCATTGTCCCATATATAACGGCATCGACTCTACCAGAAGCGAGGAAGGCCAGATCGAGTGCGGACGAGCCAAGGTTGGCATTCTTTTTAGCGGAAGCTAGAAACTTCTTTTGGAGGCGAAGTCCCCAGTCTTGGATATTTTCCTTCCGTCCAATGTGGAGTAAAACATAAGAATCTTTTATGTTTTTTATATCTGATGTTTGTATTGGTTTATTATTCAAAAATACTCCACTTCCCTTTTCAAAACTAAACAATTCTCTAGTTATCGGATTAAATATGGCACCAACAATAGCTTCTCCGTTCTCAATAAAGGCAACGACAATAGCAAAATGTGGAATTGCCCGAGCAAAGTTCGAAGTCCCGTCTATTGGATCAAGAGACCAGATTGAACCTTCTGTAAAACTATCTCCTCCTTCTTCTGAATAAATCTTCTCTTCAGGGTATTTTTCTTTTATTTTATTTTTTAGAAATTCATCAACTTTCAAATCAACTTCTGTGAGAATGTTTCTAGGGTCTCCTCCTTTCGAAGAAACTTCAAATCCTTTCTCTGTTTCAGAGACAAGAAGCTCGCCAGCTTCCTTTATTATTGAGATTATAAAATCGTATCTTTCAGTCATAAAAATAGAGCAGACTTATTTCTTCTTATTCCAAATGACGAGCAGTGGGGACGCGAGGAAGATTGATGAGTAAGTTCCGAAGAACATTCCGATTGTAAGAATTATTGCAAAGAATCTAGTTGATTCTGGACCGAAAAATACCAGAGAGAGTAACGCCAAGATTACAGTGAGTGAAGTATTTAGAGATCGTCCGAATGTTTCAGACAAGCTCTTCCCTACTGTATTCTCAAACTCTTCTTTTGCACCAGTTTCAATATTCCTTTTTAGCTTTTCTCTAATTCTATCGAAAACAACAATCGTGTCAGAAACTGAGAGTCCAAGGATTGTAAGTATTGCAACAATAAACAAAGAATCTATTTCTACAAGTCCATAATGACCCAGAATCGCAACAATCCCAGTTGGAATTGAAACATCGTGGATTAGGGCGAAGATGGCAATGATTCCATATTTCCAAGAAGAAACTTGAGCAGAAACTTTTCTAAATGAAATGGCTATAAATACAATAATAGAAAGAATAACCAAGATCATTGAAGAAACTGCTTTTCTCTTCAATTCGTTTCCAATTGACGGACCAATCGTTGTGAATTTCTCTTCTTTTGGAGAAACTTCACCATCTTGTGGTAGAGCTGAGATCAGACTGGTCTTCTCAGCGTCAGAAATCTCTTCAAGAGTTATAACAACCTCCCCTTCATTTTTTATTTCAATCTTTGCAGATTCATAACCTGCGATAGAAACAGCTTCGGTTAGAGCCTCCTCAGTTGGGACATTCTCATAAACAACAGATAGTCTTGAACCGCCCTTGAAATCAAGCCCGAACGGCAAACCAAAAGCAATAATTGATCCCCAAGAAACTAGAACCAAAAATATTGAGATTGAAATGAATATTTTTTTATTTCGAATTACAAACATAAATTAAGAATTAAGATTAAATAGTAAGTTATAAGTTAAGGAATCAACAACCACTTCTCGCCCCGTAGTCAAAAATAAATGCATTTGATTTATTTTTGTACTACTGGGGTTTTTTATTACAAACATATTTTATTGATTATTAGAATTAGATGATTTCTTCAAAGAAAATCCTGATCCGAAAACAAACCACTTCTTGTCGCCGTCTGGTGTTACCGCTTTAAGCATTGCCTTTGTAACAAAGACTGCTGTAAATAGTGAGACCGCGATTCCAAGTCCCAAAGTTAAAGCAAATCCCCTGATTATAGATGTCCCAAACCAGAACAAAATAAGAGAAGTGATTATTCCTGAGAAGTTAGAATCTCTAATAGAAGTCCAAGCTCTTCCAAAACCAGCCTCAACTGCATCTCTTATGTTTTTACCCTTTCTTCTTTCTTCTTTTATTCTCTCAAAGATAAGAATGTTAGCATCCACAGCAATTCCCACTGATATTATAAATCCAGCCAGTCCTGCAGCTGTGAGCGTAACTGGAATCAATTTGAACAAGAACAATATTATTACCACATAGAAAGAAAGTGAGATTGAGGCAATTACTCCTGGCAGTCGGTACCAGATAATCATAAACAAAATAACAACCAAGAATCCGATCAGTGAGGCCTTTAGCCCCGCACCAATCGCTTCTGCCCCAAGAGAAGGACCAACCAGCTCTGTTCCAATCAATTCGATAGGCAATGGAAGTGCTCCGAAGTTCAAGTTTCTGGCAAGTGACTTCGCTTCTTCGGGCAAGAAAGATCCGCTGATTACCGCCTCCCCTCCAGAAATAGTATCTCTAATTATTGGAGCTGAGTTAAGTTCCCCATCAAGAAAAATAGCGAGAGCCTCTCCGGTGTGGGCAGTTGTAACTTCTTCAAAAATCTTTGAACCTTCTTCGTTGAAATTAATAAGAACAACAGGCTCTCCAGAATTTGGATCGAATTCAACAGAAGCTCTCTTTAGATATTTTCCAGTTAAAACCGGCTCCTCAAAATAAGCAGAGATAAATTCTTCTGAACCTGCAACATTCGGATCTAGTATTGCGTTTTCTGGTATGCCTGTTTCTTTGAATTCTCCTTTCAATAATCTAAATTCAAGTGAAGGTGTTTCTCCGATGGATTTTATAGCAGAATCAATATCAGTAATCCCAGGAAGCTCGACAACGATTCTCTCTTCACCAAAAACAGATTCATTTAAAACAACAGGTTCGGAAACACCGAATAGATTAACTCTTCTTTCAATTACATCTCTTAATACAGAAACAGCGTCCGGCACATCAGAATCTACCAACCCAGAAGTGTCGGCTTTATAGGTTAGAGATGTTCCTCCCTTCAAATCAAGACCTAGACGAAACGGCTTTCTAACTTCCCCGTTTTCATTTGGAGATGAAGAAAAAACAAATAAAAATGTTAATAATAACCCGAGCAGAAATACGATTATCCCAAAAATTCTTCTTTTCATATAGACACTGATTATATTCCTTTTTTAGCCTTTAGAAAATTGACAAGAGCAAGATAAAAAGTCCTAAAAATATACGATAAAAACCGAATATTTTGAAAGAATTATTTTTTACATAACCCAAAAAAACCTTTAAAACAAAGAGTGAAACTAGAAAAGCGGACAAAAACCCAATTGTCAAAAACAAGATATCCCCTGCTGTTATAACGGCAGAGGTTTTATATAAATCATAAAGAGAAGCAGCTCCTATGGTTGGAATGGACAAAACAAAAGAAAAGAACACGATTCTCTCCCTTTTAAATCCCAAAGAAAGTCCAGACAAAACAGTCATAAGAGAACGAGATGTTCCCGGAATCACGGCCAGCGCTTGAGCTAGTCCAATTATGAAAGCTTCCTTATTATTTGGAACTCTATCTTTTATTTTTGACTCATCAATTTCCCTTTTTGAATGATATTTTTCAAAAACAAAGATCAAAATTCCTCCAACAATCAAAGCAGACCCAACAACGACCAGATTCCCAAAAAAGAAATCTTTTATCATTCTGTACAAAAAGAAACCAACGACCATTGCTGGAATAAAACCAACAATAGCTGAAGAAATTATTTTCTTCTCTTTCAGTATATCTTTCCAGTATAAAACCAAAATCGCCAGCACCGCTCCAAACTGGATAAATACTTGAAATAACTTCAAGGTGTCGGTTTGTGGGATATTGAATATTTCACTGAGAAATATCAAGTGTCCAGTTGAAGAAACTGGAAAAAATTCTGTTAACCCCTCAACTACCCCTAAAATTATAGCTAAAAATATTGTCATAGTTTAAAAAATTTAGTTAAAGCTTTGTAGATTATATACGAAATAAATATTCCGAGAAGCCCCCCAACAAAACAGTCATAAAAAGTATGGACACCACTCAAAACCCTGGCCGTTGCAATCAAGAAAGAAGCTATAAAAAATAAAAACCATATTTTCTTTTTTGTAAAAAATAAACAAGCTGAAATAGCAAAGAACACGGCAGAATGAGAAGAAGGAAAACTATATGGATCAAATGGCAGGAATAAAGGCTCTACCCCACTTGAAACAAAGGGTCTTT
>CAYZIU010000033.1:0-1139 GCA_964478575.1 uncultured Candidatus Saccharibacteria bacterium
TTTGTTCAAGTTCTTTTTCTAAAGACGGAATTTCTCCATAACGAATCTCAGCAGTACGAGAGAGGTCTGCCCGAGCTTCAGAATTCTCTGCTTCAAAACGTAAAGTTTCTAATTCTTTTTTGATTGCTCGAATATGTTGAACTGTATCTTTTTCACTTTGCCACTTTAGTTCCAACTCACGAGTCTTTTCTTTTAGATTCTCAATCTCAGAGTCTATTTCTTTAATTCTTAATTTTGTTTCTTTGTTATCATCTCTTTCAACGTCTTTCTTTAATGCCTGTTTTTCAATTTGTAGGCGCATTATTTTTCTGTGCGCTTCGTCTAATATTTCTGGCTTGTTTTCAAGTGCAATTCGCAAAGAAGAAGCTGCTTCATCAATCAAGTCCACAGCCTTGTCTGGAAGAAATCTGTTTGTAATGTAACGAGTAGAAAGATTAACAGCCGCTATTATCGCATCATCCGTGATTCTTACTCCATGAAATAGTTCATATTTTTCTTTTAACCCACGCAAAATTGAAATTGTATCCTCTGGAGATGGCTCTTCAATATAAACAGGTTGAAAACGCCTAGCTAGTGCCGGGTCTTTTTCAATATGTTTTTGGTATTCCTTTATAGTTGTCGCTCCAATTGCTCTAAGTTCTCCACGAGAGAGAGCTGGCTTTAGCATATTAGAAGCATCCATCGCTCCTTCTGATGCCCCTGCTCCAACAATTGTATGAATTTCATCGATGAAAAGAATTACCTTTCCATCAGCTTTTTCTATTTCTTTCATTATTGCTTTGAGTCTTTCCTCAAACTCTCCACGATATTTTGTTCCAGCAAGAAGTGAACCCAAATCAAGAGAAACAAGTTCTTTGTCTTTCAAACTCTCTGGCACGTCCCCCTTTGCAATTCTTTGTGCAAGACCTTCAACTACTGCAGTTTTTCCAGTTCCTGGTTCTCCGATTAATATAGGATTATTTTTTGTTCTTCGAGAAAGTATTTGCATTATTCGCATTACTTCTGTGTCTCGTCCGATAACTGGATCGAGTTTATCTTCCTTGGCGAGCTTCGTCAGATTTCTGGTAAATTTAACAAGCATTTTAAATTTCTTTTCTTGAGCTGGCTCTTTTTCTTCTTCATTACGAAGTTCTTCAAGA
>CAYZIU010000033.1:1149-5069 GCA_964478575.1 uncultured Candidatus Saccharibacteria bacterium
CCAAAATCAATATTTGAATAAGCAAATCCATAAGTTTCAATACTTGTTCTTTCCCAATTTTGTATTTAACTAACAAATCTCTAACCTCTCCCGGCACTTCAAGCATTGCCAAAAACAAATGTTCGGTAGAAGCGTGTTCGTCTTTTAAGAAAGCGGCAATTTTCATTGAATGCTCAAGAATCTGAGCTGTCTCAGGTGTTAGGTAAATTTGGTATGAAGGAGAAAGTGTTCGGCTTGATTCAGGTGAATCAATAGCGTCTAATACAACATCAGTTAGAGCCTGGGCGTCCATATCTAGGCGCTCAAGGATTCTCTCAACCATTGATTCTTCCTGTAGAAGAAGTGAAGCGAAAACATGCATTCCTGAGACATGGTTCTGTCCCCGCTCGATTGCTAGCTCGTGCGACTTCTGGATTGCCTCTTTTGCTTTTGCTGTAAATTTATTAAATGGTGGCATATTCATAGTTTATTTATACAATATAATATGACTTTTGTCTAGAGCGACGAACTCTGATACAAAATCATTATATCACTAAATATAAAAACGGATTATTTTTTATTTTGTGACTAAAAGTTTTATTTTTTTATTTGAATATTAAATATTCTTTTTAGAATTGAAATGGTTTTTCCCAAATCTTTTTTTGTAGTGCTTCGTCCAAAGGAAAACCTAATATATGCCTTGTCTTGGAATTCACTCTCTCCTGTGGCCCTTAGAACATGGGAATCTCCTTCTTCTCCCTCTTTACAAGCACTTCTTCCTGAAGCAAAAATTCCATAACGAGAAAGTGACAAAACTAACAAATCCGAAGAAATACCCTTAAGGCAAACCGACAGATGGTTTGGAAGACGATAATCTGAACTTCCAGTGAAATGATCAAACTCTTTCAAGCTCTTTATCTCAGATACAAAATAACTTTTCAGTTCTTCAAGGCGCTTTGTTTCTTCTTCTTTTTTGCTTATACAAATCTCCAAAGCTTTTGAAAGAGCAACACATGTGGCAACAGAAACAGTTCCAGAACGAAGACCGAACTCCTGCCCTCCTCCAGAAAAAATTGGTAGAAGAGAAAAATTGTCTCTCATAATTAAAACTCCTCCGCCCGGTGCATAAATTTTTGTTCCATTAAAAGAGAGCATGTCGACACCCAGCTTTGGAATAATTATTTCTTCATACTGTACAGCCTGACAAGCATCCGTATGAAGAAGTGGAATTAAGTTTGTCCTAGAATTATAAAGACGGAACTTTGCTTTTCTGATTGTATGAGATATTTCTTTTATGTCTTGAACAGTCCCGATCTCATTATTTGCATAACCGATTGAAACCAAAACTGTATTTTCATCAATCAACTCCGCCAAATGCTTCTGATTTACTCTTCCCGCCTCATCGATCTCTACAAACCTAACTTCCCCATTTTGTTCTTCTGCTGCTTTTTGTATTGCAGACAGGACTGCGCCGTGCTCAATCTTTGTTGTTATGAAATTTGGTTTTGATATTTTGTGCAAAGACTTTATTCCTCTAATAGCCAGGTTTATAGACTCTGTCCCCGTTGCGGTGAAAATAACCCCCTCTTTAGGTACACCAAAAGACTTGGCAATAAAATCCCTTGAAGAAGAGAGATATTCTTCCGCCTCTACTCCAGCCGTATGAATAGAACTTGGATTACCGAAAAGATGTGTTGTGGCCTTTGTGTATACGCTCAAGACCCGAGGGTCCACTGGGGTCTTGGCTGAATGGTCCAAATATATAGTTTTTGAGCCGAAAAACTTCATTTCGAGAGTATATACCAAACTCGACAAAAAGGTAAAAGTAGTGTAGTATCTAGACTATCAAACACCGCGAGAAGCGGTCTTTAAATTCCTCAAAACACTTATGAAAGAAGACTTAAACAAAACCTCTCCCCGCCCACCTGTTGTTGCCATTATGGGACATATCGACCACGGAAAGTCGACTCTTCTTGATTACATCCGAAAAACAAACATAGTAGCCAAAGAAGCAGGAGGAATTACCCAACATCTATCCGCCTATGTTGTCTCTGTAAAAGATGAACACGGAAAAGATAAAAGTATTTCTTTTATAGACACTCCGGGACATGCGGCATTTCAAGGAATGCGTGAGAGAAGTGTAACAGCGGCAGATATTGCTGTTTTAGTTGTTTCAGCCGAAGACGGAGTAAAAGCTCAAACACTTGAAGCTTGGAAAACTATTGAAAGAAAGAAACTTCCATACATCGTTGCAATAAATAAAATCGATAAAGAAAACGCAAACATAGAGAGAACAAAAAATACTCTTCTTGAAAATGGAATTTATCTTGAAGGAATGGGAGGAACTATTCCATTTGTTGCAATCTCTGCAAAACAAGGACAAGGGGTGGATGAATTGCTTTCTATGATTTTACTTGTAGCTGAAATGGAGGACTTCACTTATTCAAAAGATAAACCAGCTGAAGGTTTCGTAATTGAAGCTCACCTCGATCAGAAGCGTGGAATAACAGGAACTCTAGTTATAAAAGACGGAACTCTTAAAAAGGGAGATTTCCTCGTTGCCGGAGAAGCATTTGCTGGAACAAAGATAATGGTGGATTTCTTGGGTAAAGCAATTGAAGAGGTTAGCGCTGGATATCCAGTTGGAATTGCCGGATTCTCTCTTGTCCCAGATTCTGGAACAAAGTTCGTCTCTTGTAATTCAAAACGAGACGCTGAAGAATGTGCCCTACTCGCCAAGAACAAGGGCCTTGGAGACGAACTTGAAGAAATTGAAATAGATGGAATAGAAGAAACTCTTTTCTTGCCTATTATTATTCGAGCAGATGTTGGAGGAACCAAAGAAGCAATCGAAGAAGCTATTAAAAAAATAAAACTTGATAGATTCCGTTACAAAATAATATCTTCGACCGTGGGCCCAATAACTGAAAACGATATCCGAATCGCCACAACAGACAAGAACACAATTATCGTTGGATTCAATGTCCCAATTGATTCTATGGCCCAAGGGGTAAACGAATCTGCTGGAGTTACAATCAAACAATTCGATATAATATATAAGCTGACAGAATTCCTTGAAGAGTTTGCGGAGCAAATGAGACCAAGATTTAAAGTCACAGAACCAGTTGGAGAATTGAAAATATTAAAATTATTCAGCCAGACCAAAGACGATCAGGTAATCGGAGGAAGAGTAACTGATGGAAAAATTATAAAAGGCGCAAAAACTTTTATAATCAGAGCAGGAGAAGAAATCGGTGAAGGAAATCTAAACGAGATACAAGTGCAGAAAATGAAAGCCGGAGAAGTTGAAAAGGGAGAGGAGTGCGGACTTCTATTCAATTCAAAAGTAAAAGTGGTTGAGGGAGATATTTTAAGACAAACAAAAGAAACACTAAAATAATATGGAAGAAAGAAAATTTAGAAAAGAAAAAATAGAAAACATAATTCGCGAAACAGCCGCGATGTTCTTTGAAACAGAAGGAACTCGAGATGCCCTTGTTTCTGTTACTCGAGTAGAATCAGACGACAAGATTATTAATACGACTGTTTTTATTTCCGTTATGCCAGACTCGAAAGAAGCTGGAGTTATGGACTTTGCAAAACGTCACATAAATGATCTACGAAAGAAAGTTCAAGCAGCGCTCCCTAGTGCTAGAGCCCCTTTCCTTTCTGTTGAAATCGATGCCGGAGAAAAGCTGGCAGGACTAATTGAAAGACTTTAATCTGGGTCTTTTAAAATAAATATTTTGTGATAAAGTAGTTATTACAAAGTAAAATATGCTGAGGTGACGCTGTGTCCTGCGAAACTTTAGTGGAGCGGGGAAATTGGTAAAAAGGACAGAGTTAGATAATATGTGGTAGGGTAAAAATTGTTAAAATATATGCTGAGGTGGCGAAATTGGTAGACGCACTTGCCTTAGGAGCAAGCGGGGTGACCCATG
>CAYZIU010000034.1:0-4553 GCA_964478575.1 uncultured Candidatus Saccharibacteria bacterium
CGTCTTTTATCACTGTTTTAATTGTGGTTACTGCAACTTTTGCTAATATTTTTGGCAAGAAAGACAAAACCAAAAGAGAGACAATTGATGATGCCGTAAAAAATAAACCAATTAAATTTCCACTAAAATAAGAAGATAAGAACGATGAATTTAAGTAGGCTGTTATTGCCGACTGAAAAGAGAACAAGAAACTTGTCGCGTATATAAACCGAAGCATTACACGCTTAGTATAACAGGAATTACGAGAGGGCGCTTGGCAGTTTTTTGGAATAAGAATTTTGAAACTGCATCTCCGAGTGTGGATTTTGCGTATTCTAGACTCGCCGCGTTAAGTCCTCCCTTCATTGAAGTCTCAAGAGACCTTTTTATTATCATTCTTGTATCTTTCAGAAGATCTTGGTTCTCTTTTAGATAAACGAATCCACGGGAAATTAAGTCTGGAGATTTTTTCAATCTTCCTGTTGAATTGTCTATTGTTGCAATAACGACGAACATTCCGTCTTCAGCAAGCATCTTTCTGTCACGAATCACGAATTCTTGTGTGTCTCCGATATTGAATCCGTCTACTGTTACGAGATCGCTCGGTGCTTTTTCTTTTCGAACTCGGACTTTTTTCCCTCCATCGTATATCTCGACTATTGATCCATTGTCTGGGACGATCGTGTTATCTTTCGAGGTTCCTTGTACTTGAGATAGTTCTGCGTGTTGGCAGAGCATGAAATGATTCCCGTGTACTGGCATAAAGAATCTGTAGTTTATTTGTTTGTGAATCCAACGAAGCTCTTCACGGTTTCCGTGTCCTGATGCGTGAACATCAGAGTCTGTATAAGTAATTATTTTTGCTCCGCTTCTGTATAGATTGTCTTTTAGCTTGTCGATGTCGCGTTCGTTTCCCGGGATAGCTGATGAAGAAAGAAGAATTGTGTCACTAGGCTGAAGAGTGATTTGTCTGTGGCTCTTGTTTGCCATACGAGCAAGCGCCGCAAATTCTTCTCCCTGAGAACCTGTTGCAATCATTACTATTTTGTTTGGAGGGTAATTATGCATCTCTTCTACTGAGATAATACTTTTGGATTTCATAATTCCAAGTTGTTTTGCAATTTCAATATTGCTTTTCATACTTCGTCCGTCTACAACTATTTTCTTCCCAAACCCTTCAGCTGCATCAATAATTGAAACGATTCTTTCTACTTGTGAGGCAAAGCTTCCTATAATTATTCTTCCTGGAACATTTTTCATTATTTCAATAATGTTTTTAACAACAGTTTGTTCAGAAAGAGACCAGCCAGCTTTCCAGATACTTGTTGAGTCCATGGTAAGAAGAAGCATTTCTCTTCCGGCAAATCTTTTGTATTGTTCTACTTCTTCTTCTGTTGGAACCCCTGCAATGTTGTCTACCCGAACATCTTCGATAAAAGCTATTTCTCCAAGAGGAGTTTCGATAATAAGACCCATAGAGTCAGGGATTGTGTGTGAAATTGCAAAAGTTTTTATAGTGAAAATTCCAGCTTTGATTGTGTCTTCAGCGGCTACAATGTTCATATTTATTTTCGGCAGATGTGGGAATTCTTCGTGACGCTTGGCAATCATTACCGCCCCGAATTGTCTTGAGTATATCTGAGGGTTTCCAATCTTTTCAATAATGTAGGGAAGGGCTCCGATGTGGTCCAAGTGTCCGTGAGTAATAAATAGTCCGCGGATTTTTTCTACTCTGTCTTCTAGGTATTTTGTATTTGGAATAATGTAGTCCACTCCTGGGTGATCTACTTCGGCAAACTGAATTCCAGCATCAACGATAATGATATCGTCTCCGTATTCGATAGCTGTCATATTTTGACCAACTTGTTCAACTCCTCCAAGAGGAATAATTCTTAGTACTCCTTCTTCAACTTTTGGGATATCTAGTGTTGATCCGGCTCTTCGCTTTGAAGTGTGAGTGTAGTTTGCGTTTTTTGGCTTGTCGTTCCCGTGTCCTCCAGCTCGCATTGTTTTTCTTTGTCGAGGATTTCCAGATTTCTGGGCGCCGTCTCCTGCAGGTCTACTTGTTCGTGGACCTTGAGAAGAAGCTCCACGATTATGATGTTGTGGAGGTCTACTTGTTTGTGCTGGTTGTGGAACTGGATTAGTTGATTCAGTTGAAGGGGCTCCGATCGCTTTGTTAATAGCGTTTCCGAAGGCTTCTTCTTTTTTATCTACTATCTTCTGGTCGCTTGATCCTGTTGATCTGTCATTTTTATAATAAGACAGAGTTGATCGCTTTGACGCTGGTCTTCTGCCGTGTGTGTGTTTTTTTTCTTCCATAATTTTATTTAAATATTTTCCAAACTCTTTCTGTTAGGACATACCAATCTTCTATGTTGGCAAATCTATCTACTGTGCTTGAAATCTTGTTAATTGATAAGTTTCCGATGTCTTTGTTTAAGGCGTAAATGTATGATGGGGCATAAAGGAATATCGCTCCGTTCTCTCTTGCTATCACATCTGCCGCTTCTGCTAATAATTTCTTTTGCTCTTCTCTATCTATTTCCTCAACTGCTTGTTCAAGTAGGGAATCCGCTCTAACGCTTGCATACTTACCAACGTTTATTCCGGGATCATTTCTTTGTGAAGAATGCCAGAATGAATATAGGTCAGTGTCGCTTGCCAAAACTTGTCCAAACAAAAGCATTTCGTAATCTCTTGGTCTTATGATGTCTTGGTTTAGTGTTCCAATTTCATAAGGTTGAACTTTTATCTCAACTCCTACAGTCGCCATCATTTCTGAAACCATTCGGGCTGTTTCGGATAACGCTGGAGCATCACTGGTGGAAAGTGTAAATGATAGATAGACTTTCTTTTTATTTATTTCTTTGTTTCTAATGTTTTCTCCGTTCAACTGCCAACCCAATTCATCAAGAGCAGCACCAGCTTCTTCGGCTGATAATGTTTTTATATATTTGGGATAATTATTTTCTGGAAGAGGCCCATAAAGAGAAACTCCGAATCCGTCTAAAACATTTTTTACAAGTTCGTCACGATTAATTGCACCGGATAGAGTAGTTAGAAGTTTCTGGTCTCCCAAGATCTCATTGTTTGTTGGGTTTATAAAAATTGAGAATATTCTTGGTAATGTAGAAACTTCAACTTTCTCGGCGTTTTTTGTTATTGCTTCAGAATTATCGGTTGAAAGTATTCCAACAAGATCGATATTTCCAGCTCTAAAAGATTTAGCGGCCTCTTCTTCGCTGTCAAAACTTTTTATTGTTATGTTTTTTATGAAAGGCTCTCCAAGAGAATAGTCTTTGAAACTTTTTAGAACAAAGGCGTCTGGCACTCCGTCGTTTTTACTTATTCCAGAAATTTCATATGGTCCAGATCCAATTGCATATAGGTTGTAATCAGTTAGAGCAAATTCTTCTGCATAAATATCTTGCCAAAGGCTTTTTGGAAGGACTCCAACAGTTACGTATTCAATAAAAGGGGAGAAAGCTTTGTCTAGGTTGAATTCAACGGTCATTTCGTCTACTGCTTGCACTGTTATTCCTTCCCATTCAGCTCGTAGGGGGCTTTTTATTGCAGGATCTTTTATCTTTTCGATTGTGAAAACCACATCTTCAGCTGTTAGTTTTTGTCCGTTATGAAAAGTTAAGTTTTCTTTTATGAAAAATGTGTAGGTCTTACCATCTTCTGATATCTCATATGAGTTAGCAATGTCTGGAACTATGTTTCCATTTTCATCCTTTTTAAGTAGTCCACTGAAAACGATTGAGGTTAGGGCTCTGTCTGCATTTGATACCGCAATAACTGGATTTATGAATCTTGGTGTTCCAACTATTCCCTCACTTATGCTTCCGCCTTTTTGAGGAACAGAAACTTTAAGCTCTTCATTTAGTTTAAAGATTAAGACCAAAGAACTCACAATAAGAAGAGTGGAGAATAATCCAAAAACGATCTGTTGTTTTATGTTAAAAGAAGAAACTACTGCTTTTACAAAACGCAATAAAGAATTAATCCCTTGTTTATTTATTTTCATTTATTATTTTTCCCGTAGAACGGGTTTTTAGAAGTAAATCTATTTTATTTAGATGAGTACTGCCACTAGAGTTGAAAGTATAAAAAGAATAGAGATTACAACTGTGAAATTAAATAGAAAGCGCTCGAAGCCTCGTCGCGCGTTGTAAAAACTAGATCCTTCTCCTCCTCCAAGAGCGCCTTCTATTCCAGAACCGGAACGCTGAAGTAATACAGAAAGTATAAGAAGTGTCGCTAAAATTATCTGCACAATAGGCAGAATAGAACTTATAGTACTCATAAAAACTATGTTCTCATACTTACAGATTTTTGGCAAGCTTTGGTCTCTAAAAGGCTTAATAATAAGCTTATTTTTGTGATTTTAATAACAGTTGACATATATATAGGCCTAGTATATACTCTCCCTACGCGCATGAGTGCGCTTTTTAAATCGGTCTCTAAATCTAGAGATTTTCGAGGAGAAATTCAATCTTTGACATTTAAATACGCTAAGTAAAAAATAAAAGTAAAATTAATTCAATTCTGTTTTGTTCTGGTCAGTT
>CAYZIU010000035.1:0-4427 GCA_964478575.1 uncultured Candidatus Saccharibacteria bacterium
ATATTGGGAGTGACGTAAAAAGTAACCTTCAGTTCGTAAAACCCATCGGAGGCGGTGGGGGCAACAAAGGAGGTGGAAACACTCCCCCTAAAAAAACCAAACAAATAAAACAAAAAAATTAAACCAAGTAAAATGAGTTTAACAGCATGGGTTATCTTTGGAACGATTATTGGTCTAATTTTCTTAGCTAACTTTTTATTCTTTAGAAATAAAGGACCGAAAAAAGCAAAAGGGAAACAGGACGACGATATTACTGTTCCAAAATTCAAGACAAAAGATCCTTGGCAAAAACGGAACCTGTTTAATGGGTTCCTGTATTATGTTGGCCTTCCCGCAATTTGGTTTGTGGGAGTGTCGCTGATATTCTACGCAATTGTCAACGGATTCTAAATTACAGGTGCACCCTCAAAAGTGCACCTTTTTCATTTCTAAGAATTGAATTCAAAACGCCCCGAGCATACGGGGCGTTTTTCTTTTCTACTATTATCTCTCTTCCCTACTTAAGTAGGCAAGTCTCCATCATAACCAACAGTATTTCCAACAATCCTGATTATTGTATAAACCGCCAGCATTATCACAAATCCGATAATCCCCCACATCATATGTTGTTGTCCATTCTTCTTTGCATCAGCTGATTCCCAGTCTTTTATGTATTGGAAAACTCCCCACATAAACACTAGCAATGCGACTGCAAACATAAAGTAGATAACGGGATTTATAATAAGGAGTCCAAGTCTTCCAATAAAATCTCTTATCGGTTGCAAAACTGCATCATTGTCCCCGTCCGCGGCATACAGAAAGAGCGGTGACGCCACCGCTCCTACTACAATCAAAACTTTATTCGAAATCGATTTCAAAGTCTGGAATTTCATCATCTGTAATTGATTGTCCTTGATCAAGATCAAAAGTACCAGCAAGTATTCCTACAAGTCCCCAAAGACATAAGATTCCTGCGAAAATTCCGACAGCAAGAAGAACTTTGTCTTTTGCAGCTTTCTTTGCATCATCATCTTTTGCAATAAAAAGCATAATCATCTGATAAACGAAGAATAGGAATCCTAGGGCAAGAAGGAATGGGATAAGGTCGTTAATAAATCCTCCGAGTGTCTCAAGAACGCTCTGAATATCATCATCCGCAAATACAAAAACTGGCATAAACCCAGCGATTATTCCAAATGGAAGTAATTTTTTCATCTAATTAATATAAAGTTTATAACTTCTAATAGATTAATTATAGCACCAAAAGCTTCCTGTAAACAGGACCTGTGGAATACTATATTCAGTTTATGGTGTTTATGATTATTCCTACAATTCCAAAGATAGTAACCATTACAGTGAAAGCTATAACGCTCCAGAGCATATACTCTGCCGCTTCTGCCCTCTTTTCTGATTTTGCCGGATTGTTAAGATAACTTATTGCATTCCAAACAAAGAACACGAAAGCGATAGCAATAACAAGTGGAATTAAGCTTTTTGAAATCAAGCAAGTGGCGAAATTAAAAACATTGGCCACAGACCCTGCTGGTTTATCTGGACAATTGCCAGGTCCATTAGAAAGCGAGCCCCAAGATCCACCCTGACTAACAACAAACGGGTCTATATCATTACTGCCAGTTAAAACATTGATGTTTGTGTCTATTCCCGCCCCGGATCCGTCAGTTTGAAGTAGAATTCCGTCCTTTTGTGAAGTAGTAAAACCCCAGGTATCTGTTCCAGCGAAAGAGAAGGTTGGAATTATGATTAGAATAATAATTAAAAATAGCTTTTTCATTTTAAATATTATAATGCGTCTATGGTTCCTTGTAAGGCTTCAGCTATAGCATTTGCACCAAGAATTAGAGCTGTTCCAATTATTGCTCCCAGAAACATACTTTTAGCTTTTGCTAATTTTGTCTTGTCTCCCATTGCCGTAACAAATAAAAATCCGGAGTAGATGAATATTATTGTCAAAACTGGAATTGCAATAAGAGTAATAATATCAATTATAAGAGTTATAACTTCTGGAACATCATCAGCAGTTCCAGCAATAGGATTTTCCAACTTAACATTTAGAGTATAACCATCCCCTTCGGCAGCTATAACTGGACTAAAGACTAGAAACATTCCGAAAGCTAAGGCAGAAAATAATTTTAGTGTTTTTTTCATTAATTTAATATTATCACAATTGCTATTAGCCTAAAAACTGAATACACGAATCACAACCCAAAGCCTCAAGGACAAACTCCACAATGAGCCAAGCAGCCAGTGCAATAGACAGACCTATCAACACATTCCAAAGCATGCCCTTGGCCTTCTTAATGGCATCAGGACTTGCCCCTTTGGTTAGAAGTATCCAACCGGCATAAAGTATTATGATAGTCGCAATAGGAATAGCTAAAGTGAAAATTAGAAAATCAATAACATTATCAACTAGAAGAACTACGTCTTCAAAGGTACAAGGGTCTCCAGCGTTTCCATCACACGGAATGAGACCATAATCTGCAGCGGAAGAGACTAGTGGGAAAATTAGGACTATTAAACAAAATATATTTATAAGTATTTTTTTCATAAAAATTATTCTACCAGTGAATCAATTTTATCTGATATTTCTGACACTGCGCCTGAGGCATCATAGAAACCGTTTACAACTCCACTGACGCCTTCGGCAAAGATTCTGTATGTTGCATCTTTGTCTGGATCTATCCAAGTTCTAGAAAGCAACGCTGCACTCCAAAATCTAGATAAATAGGGATCTTCTGGTTTAATCTTAAGCAAACTCCTCTTCGCTGGTGCAAGCCCTGAAAGAGACGAGTAAGACATTAGATTTTCATCTTTTAAAAATTCAGTTATTACAGAAAGAGAGGCCTCCTTGTTTGCCGAGTTTTTCATTATAGCCAAACCTTTTACTCTACCGACAGTGTAAGACGCAGTTGTTCCTTCTGGACGAGGAACTAACGCTACGTCGAAATTCAAATTGGGATTCTTTTTTCGAAGAAATTCTGCCTCACTAGAATATCCAAAGTAAATCGCAAGACGACCAGAAAGAAACTCATTTTCGTCATAGGAAATAGATTTGTTCCATGTATAAATTTGAAGTGATGGATTAGAGAAAGCTGTAAAATAATTTATTGCACCTATTAGAGACTCTCTACCTTTTTGGTTTGAAGACCCGACTCCACTTTCTAATGCATCGTTTTCTCTATCGTAAGAAGTTACCATTCCCCCTGTCTGAGAAGAGAGTAGTGCGAGAACAGTCTTCGGATAACTAGTGTTCTCAAATACTCCAAAAGGCACGGCCGAAGCAGTGATCGCACCAGATGCTGTTTCAGAAGTAAGTAAAGGAGTAATTTCTACCAATTCATCCCAAGTCACCGGTGGAAGTGGTAATGTTTTTTCTGCAAAAATAGTTTTGTTCCAATACATTACAAATGGATCAATTGTTACCGGAAAAGCCAGTGTTCCCTCATCTGATAAAAAGATAGTACCGGCATCAGCAAAAGCATCCCGAAAAGTTCTTTCTGGATAAGAATCATATAGAGTTGGAGAAATTAGATCTTTCAAATTCCAGACGTTAGTATCATCAACCAAAATAACATCTGGCGCACCACCGCGGGCTATAGCCTCAACTATATCCTGAACGAAACTAGCACTATCTTTCTCTACATATTTAATAGTTATTTCTTGATCAGTAAATTCCAGATTATCAAAAACTTCGTTCATTATTTCAGAACTTTCACTTCCCCAGACTGTGATTTTTACGCCTTTCTGTTTGTTATTACTAACCCCACCTTTTCCAGAAAAAAGGATAAGACCGAGAGCGATAAAGAGTGCAAAAAATATTATTACACCGAGTTGAATTGGAGAAAATCTTTGAGCCATAGTTTATTTATTTCTTTCTTAATACTAACACATAATTCGAGTCACCTAAATCAAAGAAATTAGCCTCTTCAAAAGGACCATCAACAAAGTAAGATCTAGCCTGCTCTCTTTTTATTGCATTAACCGGCCTAGCTTCCCATTCAAGTAAAAAAATGAACCCTCCTTTCTTTAGAACTCGGGCAGACTCTTTTATCGCCTCTTTTTTGTCTTCCAACATAAAGAACGTGTTGCAGATTAATACTGCATCACAAATCTCATCTTTTATTTTAGTCCCACCAAGCTTTTCAACATTTCCCCAAATTGGCTCAACAATAGAACCGACTCGGGCACTTTCAGCTTCTTTTTTAATTCTACCGATTAGGTCTTTCTGAACTTCTACTGCGTAGACTCGTCCATTTGGAGCAACGGCACGTGCCACCTCCACAGTCATGAGAGCGCTACCAGAACCAAAGTCAGCGACCCTCATTCCTTCGTGAAGAGGTATTTTTGATAGAAAATCTGAAAATAAAAACATTCTTAAATTATATCAGATTATATTTAATTTTAAGCAAAAGTTTTAAAGCAAGGAC
>CAYZIU010000036.1:0-4349 GCA_964478575.1 uncultured Candidatus Saccharibacteria bacterium
TAGCACCGCAGATATCGTTACGCAAGCTGAGCGCCGAGGCGCCAGTGGAAGACGTAAGCGGTGGACGAGTAATGGCACCTCAGACTCTTTCTGTGCCGGTGGGGGCGACCGTAGAGGCTCTGGGGCTTACTCTTACTCTCGATGCTGTGAAGGATGACTATCGTTGTCCGATGGATGCGCAATGTATAGAAACAGGGGCGATAAACACAAACATCACACTAAGTGACGGAGAAAAAGAATTTGAAACTTTAGGAGAAGATTTTAAAAAGAAAATAGATTCTTCAGATGGAATTCCTCTAACTTGGAATGGATACAATATCTCGATTGTTGGAGTTGCTCCGGATTTGTATTCAAACAAAACAATTAATTCATCTGACTATGTTGTTACTTTTTTTGTAGAAAGTGCAATGACTGATGTCGTGGACAATCCAGACTATCTCGGAGCTCCGATCGGTGGAACTGTGCCAGCGGGAGACAATGCTTGTGAGAATGTTGGCGGAACTTGGGATAAAGTAAATGGAGAATGTCTCGGAGTGGATGCAAACATGTGTCAGGAGATTGGAGGATTTTTCAACGAATGTGCCAGCGCTTGTCGAAATGATCCGAAGGCTGAAGTTTGTACTATGCAATGTGTGCAGGTTTGTGAAGTAAAATAAAAAAATGGTAAACAAGTATCAACAGATTCCTGAGATAGAAATAGATTTGCACGGATACACAACTGCGGAATCAAAGGATATTTTGGACGAGTTATTCTCAAGTCACAACTACAAACATGTCCGGATAATCGTCGGCAAGGGAAATAATAGTGCTGATGGTCCGGTGCTACCTAACTTCGTTCGTGGTTATCTCAATTCTCGTGGAGCAACATATAATCAATCAAAAATTCAGGATGGTGGGGAAGGCGCACTGGAAGTTTTTTTGAAGTAAAAAATAAAAAGGCCCTCCTATTCTGGAGGGCCTTTGCAATGTTGTTGCGGGTTACTTTATTTTCTTAATTATCTTTTCGTGGCTATCGAAAAATATTGTATTTTTCTTGTACCACGACACACATGGGCAAGGGGACTTTTCTTTTGGTGACTTGTATCCTGCGATTAAGTCTTTACTTGTCGTTACCTGATATCCCTTTTTTATCGCCGTTTTCGTTGTCTCGTAGACACAGAACCCTGCATTTATTCCCATAATCAAAATAGTTTTTGTTGCGAAGGACTTCAGTATTTTGCTTAGTGTGGGATTGTAGAATGCGTCGTTGTATTGTTTTTGCAAATAGTAGACACGTTCGCTTGGTTTGTTTTTTAGAACATCAGTTATCTCCTTTATTGTCCTCCCATTTCCTATGTATTCAAACACTACTACCGGTATTTGCTTTGGTATGCAAAATTCTAGAACGGATATTTGGTTTGGGATAATCTCTACTTTTTCAATATCTTTCTGTATAAATTTTATCTGCATGTCTATCAACAAAACGACAAGGTTGTCGAAGTTCGTTTTTCTTTGCATGGGTACTATTTTGTGGAAACTTTATTACAGGAATAGAGTGCTGTCAAATAAAAAAACCCTCAAAGAGGGGATTATTTTTTGAAAATTATTTCTGAATCGTGTCCGAAATATGCTTTTCGAACTTCCATTTTTTGCAGGTCGATTGTAACGCCGAACTTGCTGGGGAATCCTGGATTTATCTCTGAATCAATACAAGCCTGTGCCAGAATTCCTTCTGGAAACCAATCGGACTCGATTTCAATCCTTCTGTCACCTCTTTCAATTCTTTTGGCGATGTTTTCAGTAAGAGAGTCTTCAAATCTTTTTATCTGATCTTCAGACGCATTACTTTTCGCTAACATTTTTGTTTGAGTTGCAATCAGGGAAGCGAGTCCATCCAGGCTGTTTTCCTTGTCCCCATATTTGGGATTACGGATTAGGTCGGTGTAGAAGTCTGTCGCCGCTTTTACTAGCTTTTGTTGTTCAATGTTCATTTGATAAATTTTTCTTTACTTTATCACACAAAAGCTTTTTGTCAAATAAAAAAGCCACTCCTCGGAATGGCTTTTAAAGCTCTTTTTATAAATCGCCTGTTTTAATTTTCATTATCTGCGCATATAAAATGTAATAGAAATTTGCTCCGTTTCTAAATACAACTCCCGCCGACATCTGCATGATTTCTGCGCCTCTTTTAATCCTTCGCTTATTCATGCGTAAAACTGCATTTTCATATGCTTCGTATGGGTTTCCGCCAACTCCAGTTTCAGAGATATTTTTTCTAAACTCGAAATAGTTAACTTCGTCTGGAATTATCTCGTCTCCATCTTCTGTCCAAACTGTTTCAAAAGCCTTTTTTGCTTTACCCCAGTAAAGGGCTGCCCAATAGTCGAAGATTACATGCTTTTTGTCTTCTCCAAGTGATTCTGGAATATTTGGGATGATTCCGAATAGGTTGATTACTTCAAGTCTTCTTTTGTCTTTTTCATTTAAATTCTTCATAGAACTTTTTTTCACACAATATACTTTTGGAATATGCCTGTCAAACAAAAACTCCGGTTCAATTTCTTGAACCGGAGGGGTGTCTTATCCCATTAAATTAATGTATTTTTCAAGTGTCAGCACTTTTGCGGTAAGTACATTTCGTGCTTCCGCTTCGATGCCTTTTAATCCATAGCTATTCAGCAATGTAACCTTACTTCTTGGTGGATTAGTTGATATTTTTTTAACTATAAATCGAGGTCCTTCATCAGTGAGTTCCTCAAAATTTTCAAATGCAGCTTTGGTGCGTTTTTCTGTTGTTACCTCTTCGAACTCACCCGAAGCTATGATTTCAAAAAGCGCCAGCGAGCAGTCAAAGATTGAACCCCTTTTTACGCGTGTGTTAATCACCGATTTTAATAGCTTTTCTGTTAGCTCAGGATCATCCTGTACCTCAAACTCGAAATAGGGCTCTTTCTGATACTCCGCTTTAGGGAGTTCATTGAAAATGATTGTTACACCATTTTCGGTATAACTAAATTCATTATTTTTTTGCATAAAAACATTTTTCGTGATTTTTACACAAAATTACAGATGTGTCAATAAAACAGCCATTTCCCCGAACCCAAAAAGTGTTGTTTTGAGAGGGGATTTGTGGGATGATAAATACATATGACCCAAGCAACTATTGCAAGAAAAATACAAAAAGAGTTAGATATAAACTCTATTTATGCGAGACATGTTGCTTCTATTGTTTTAAATTCTGAAGATCCAATTTCTTTGGCTCAAAAAATTATATCCGAAAAAGCAAAACCCTTTGTTAAGTGGGTTGGTGGAAAAAGACAGCTACTCAAGCAATTTCGTGACCTTGGACTTTACCCTCCTGAGAAGTTTGACGCAGTAAAGAATACTTACTTCGAACCATTTGTTGGAGGCGGTGCAGTTTTCTTTGATCTCCTACCAAAAAACGCAGCTCTGTCAGATATGAACAATGAATTGGTAGTAACTTACAATGTCATCAAAAACGACGTAGAAGCACTAATACAATCTCTTAAAAAGCACCAAAATGACAAAGATTACTTTTTGAAAATCCGTGCAAAAGACATCAAAAAGCTTTCCGATGTTGAAATTGCATCTCGTTTTATTTATCTTAATCGAACTTGTTTCAACGGACTTTACCGAGTAAACAAAAGCGGGGGATTCAACGTGCCTTTTGGTGACAACAAGAACGCATTAATATGCGACCAAGAGAATCTTCGAAAAGTTTCTCTTGAACTCCAAAAAGTTCAAATCAAGCACCAAGACTACAAAGAAGTTTTGAAGAGGGCAAAGAAAGGTGATTTTATATACTTCGACCCTCCATATTACCCAGTTAGCAAGACCTCTTCTTTTACCTCGTACACCGCTGGTGTATTTCTAGACAAAGAGCAAACAGAACTCCGAGATGTTTTTGTTGAACTCCACAAACGAGGATGTTTTGTCATGCTTTCAAACTCTGACACGCCTTTTATAAACAAGATTTATTCAGGCCTTAAAGGCGTGAAAATAAATAAAGTTTTTGCAGGGCGAGCAATAAATTCAAAAGGTTCTGGTCGTGGAAAAATTACAGAGGTGTTAGTAACTAATTATTAAGGTTTTATGAAAAAGGAAAAAATTGAATTCTCTTGTCTGTGTTTCGATAAGGATAACAAATGTATTTTTGGTGAAGATCCAAAAAGATTTGCAACTTTGCTTAGCAGTAACAACTATCTTTTTTCTAAAAACACCAACATAACGGAAATTGACTCAATTCATACTGTTCTTAAAGATGAAACAAAAAATATTGTTGTAACAGTTTCTCGGTTAGTAACCCCAGATTTTCTAGATTTTAAAACAGCCTTTTATTTAAAAACAGA
>CAYZIU010000037.1:0-4005 GCA_964478575.1 uncultured Candidatus Saccharibacteria bacterium
AAATTCTTGAATCCTTTAAAGTGTCGGATAAAATCCCGGCCATCCTAAGAACATCTTCATCTTTTTCTTTACCATTTATAATAGGAACGATTACAACTTGAACCGAAGCCATCTTAGGTGGCAGGACCAATCCCTTGTCATCACTGTGAGTCATTATGAGCCCTCCAATTGATCGAGTTGAAAGTCCCCAGCTAGTTTGCCAGCCAAACTTCAGCTCATTGTTTTCATCTAAATATTTAATATCAAAAGCCTTGGCAAAGTGATCCCCAAGGTTGTGAGAAGTTGCAAACTGTAAAGCTTTTCCATCCTGCATCATTGCTTCACAAGAATAAGTTTTCAGTGCTCCAGCAAATTTTTCAGATTCTGTTTTTTGTCCCAAAATAACAGGGATCGCCATATAGTTCTCAGAAAAATCTCTATAAACTTCTAGCATGATTCTAGCTCTATCATCCGCATCTTTTTCATCCTTGTGAACAGTGTGACCTTCTTGCCAGAGAAATTCTGTTGTTCTAAGAAACAATCTTGTTCGCATTTCCCATCTAACAACATTGGCCCATTGATTTATAAGAAGTGGTAAATCTCGATAAGAATGAATCCATCCAGAAAAAACTTCATACATTATAGTTTCTGAAGTTGGTCTAATAACAAGACGCTCTTCAAGTTCTTTTCCTCCCGCATGAGTTACAACGGCAACTTCTGGAGCAAAACCTTCCACATGGTCAGCTTCTTTTTTTAGAAGTCTCTCCGGAATCAAAAGTGGAAAGTAAGCATTCTCAACTCCAGTTTGTTTAAATTTTTCATCTAAAACTTTTTGGATTCTTTCCCAAATTGCATAACCGTATGGCTTTATAACCATAGACCCCTTGGCAGGACCATATTCGGCAAGTTCAGCCACTTTAATAATATCCAGATACCACTGCGAATAATCTTCACTTCTTGGAGTTATATAGAAAGAGTTCTCGCCCTTTTCTTGGTCGCTGATTTTAGACATATATAAGAAGATATTATCCTAAAAACCCACTATAAACAACTCATTTAATAGATACTTGAATTTTTCCCTATTTCTGTTATATTAAAAGCAGTTCCGTGGGATGCGCTAGAGGCCCTCAATCGAGGGTATTTAATTTCTCTGGACGTCTTGTCAGGAGGCTGAAATGCTTATGAACGGGACGACTCTTCAGTCGTGAAGGGTTATTAATTAACAAGAGCTCATTTAGAGCTTAAATTTAAGTACAATATGCAACACACAGTTGATGAATTGGTGAAGGCTGGTGCACATTTCGGGTATAACAAATCTCGAAGACACCCATCTATCGCCCCATATGTATACTCAGTAAAAAACGGAGTAGACATAATAAACCTAGAGAAGACAATTGAATCTCTAGAAGAAATGAAGAAATTTTTAGCTGATTTCAAAGGAAAAAACGTTCTACTAGTTGGAACAAAGCCAGAAGCAATCAGAGCCATCGACAATGCGGCAATGAAAACAGGATCTGCTTTCGTTAGCCAAAGATGGGTTGGAGGACTTCTGACAAACTGGAGTGAGATGAAGAAAAGAGTTTCAAAGCTCGTAGACTTCAAGGATAAAAGAGACAAAGGAGAACTTGGAATTTTTACAAAAAAAGAACAACTAGAAATCGTAAAAAATATTGGAAGAATGGAAGTTAACTTCATCGGAGTAGTTGGAATAGAAAAACAACCAGAAGTTCTTATCGTTATTGATCCAAAGAAAGAACATGTAGCCGTAAAAGAAGCTTTCCAACTAGGAATTCCTGTTGTCGCTCTTGCAAACACAGACTGTAGTATCAAAGGTATTAAAGTCGCAGTTGTAGCAAACGACGCCAGCGTTCCAAGTATCGAATATTTTATGAGTGTAGTAACTGAGGCGCTTTCTCAATAAACAAAGCAAATAAATATGATAACAGCAGATGATGTAAAAAAGCTTAGAGATATAACAGGTGTTTCTGTTATGCAATGCCGAAAGGCTCTTGAAGAAGCTGAAGGTGACTTCGCTCAGGCTAAAAAAATCTTAGAGAGAAACCAAGGAGCAGCTGCAGCTAAAAAAGCTGACAGAATGACCAAAGATGGACTCGTTGTTGTTGTAGAGAAAGACGGAAAGGCATTAGGAGTAGAACTTCTATGTGAGACAGACTTCGTAGCAAGAAATGAAGACTTCGTAAAAGGAGCAACTGATATCGCAAACAAAGGATTAGAATCTGGAGTTGATGAGGCAAAGAAATACGCCGAGGAAGTAATTCCTAGCCTAATCCAAAAAATTGGAGAAAATATTCAGCTCGGAGACGTGATAGAAGTATCAGCTGACCATGTTGGAGTCTATGTTCACGGAGGCAAAAAAGCTTCAATCATAGGACTAAAGGGTGGAAGTAAAGAATTAGCAAAAGATATTGCAATGCACGCCACAGCAATGGGACCTCGATACATTAAAAAAGAAAATATCAGTGACGAAGATAGAACAGACATGATGAAGGTTTTTGAAAAAGAAGTAGCAGAATCTGGAAGACCAGATGACATTAAAGCAAAAATGCTTGAAGGAAAGATGAACACTCACTTCGCTTCTCTTACACTTACAGAACAAGACTTCATAAAAGACCCATCAAAAACTGTTAAAAAACTATTGGAAGAAAAAAGCGCAGATGTAGTATCATATACTTACCTGTCAGTAGGTTTATAAAATTTGTAAAATGTGGGCATTTATAATAATCTTTTTAATATCTCTTTTGGCTCTTGGACTCTTAATTGGGGTTCAGGCTTTAAGAATAAAGAAAGGTAAAGTTTCCACAAAAGACGAATTCGATCTTTCAAAAGTTGAAGATGCTTTCTTCAAGAAAGTAAAAAGACTAGCGAAAATAACAAAGTTAATTTCAAAAGCCTTAGTTATGATGTTAATCTTCAAACTAGTGAAAACTTGGGCGAAAGTAGTTGGAAATGTAAACGCTCATGTAAGAAGAAAGTATCCTCACATCTCTTATGTTTTAGGAGAAAAGCCTAAAACTGATATTGAAAAAACAGCTCCCTCTTCAGAATTTCTTTCAAGTGTAAAAGAGCACAAAGAAGAAATCCGAAGAAGTTAAAAACTTGCTGGAAATCGTTTTATGAAATAGAATGATTTCCAGTATATGCCGCCTTAGCTCAGTTGGTAGAGCAACGCTTTTGTAAAGCGAAGGTCCCCGGTTCGAGTCCGGGAGGCGGCTCCAAAGTTAAAACCCCGCGTTAAGCGGGTTTTTAAATGCCAAACAAAAAAGGCCCTAGGCCTACTTTTTCTTTTTATTATTTTTTACCTTTTTAGTAAGATTACTTTTAATTTTACTGTTTTTTTGGTTACCTCCCTTATTGAGGTACCTTTTCATAAATTCTTTTGTCCGTCCTCCCATCATTTCAAATTTTTCTTTAATATACCAGAAAATATTGTTTAGTCAAATATATCATTAAACATATCCATAAAAAGGATTGGATCTGTTTGCTCTCCACTGACCCTGATGCCGAAATGTAAATGAGGCCCCGTCACATTGCCAGTATTGCCTGTTTTACCAATTAATTGACCAGCGGTCACCCTTTCTCCTTTCTTAACAAGAAAATCAGATTGATGTAGATAAAAGGAAATAATTCCAGCCCCATGATCGATAACAGTCGTTCCACCGTAACGGAAGAAATCTCCAGCTTCGATAACTACTCCATCGCCTATTGAATAAATTGGAGTGCCAATATTCGCAGTAAGATCAATTCCCTTGTGCCACCAGACTTCTTCTCCGTCCTTTCTCAACTTGGCATATCGGGAATAAATATTCATCGAACTAAGTGGCTTCGCAAACTTTCCACTAAACAATGGCTCATATTTGTGAGCCAAGCATAGTGAATCAAAGTGTTTTTCAACAACTTCTGATTTAATTTCAAACTCAGTCATAATGGAATCTTCTTTTGTTTTCCCTGGTCTGTCTTCAACATAAAATATTCCAAGCTCATTTCCCTCTTCGTCGCAAACATCAT
>CAYZIU010000038.1:0-3897 GCA_964478575.1 uncultured Candidatus Saccharibacteria bacterium
CACGTTTACGTGAGGCTTGTCTCTATTGAATGCTTCTGCCATATATATTTTTTTGCTAGCGGTCGCCTTGGTTTTGTTGGATCACAACACGAGAATGTGTGGTCCCTTGAACCAAAACGACAATATTAGCCTATTAATAAACCCGATAACGAGTCGGGGCATCACTGCGAAAGAGCCTTTTTAAATTTCGGGGAACCCAAAAACGGATTTTCCCAAAATATGGCCAGTTCTCGATAGATTCGAGAGTTTTCAAACGCAAAAATGCGGTTAAAAGCATCATACCAAATTTGAGCCGAGTGTCAAACATTTTGGGCCTAAAAACGAAAAGTCTGGGTCACAGTCTGAATCCGGACTGTGGCTAAAACAAAAACCGCCTTAAAAAGGCGGATCTTCGAGAAATTTCTCATCATCAATAACAACAGTATCTTCCTCAGGTTCAGTCTTAATTTCAGGTTCCTCTAACTGTTCAGTCTTGCCATTGGTATTATCTCGTGGGTTCAGTAGTGAAATAAAGAATGATTCAATTTCACTAACTAATCCAAGCGTTTTGATACTCCTTAAGGGGACATCAACAAGCAAAACCTCATATTGCTCCTTTGTCCTATCATAGAAAACATGGACTCCAGAATGGGACTGACCATCTTTACCTTTGCTTTTCTTGCGAAAATGGCAGGCACACCGAACAGATAGGTTTGTGTGAGACTTGCCCACATAAACCAAGACACCATTTTCTTTTACAAAATAAATCCCTGGTCGTGAGCCAAACGCTGTATAAGGGAAATACTGTCGAACATTTGGATCCATTGAAATAGGTAGAAAAGAAAAAAAGTTTGGATCAAAAGATTTTTCCCTAAAGCATCGCAAAAGCATGGCTGTCTGGAACCCATTGATTGGTTTTGACATAAACTCTTTTCGTAAAGAGTCCAAAACTTTTCTAATAAAGGAATTTTTTTCCTCCAAAACAACAAAACCGAGATAAAACACTGGGGTTTTTTCTTTGTTTCTCGAAACAAAAGATCTTATTGCCCCAAAAAGAGAAAAAAGGATTGCTCTTATGTGAGTTACGTCCCCCGCTCGGTTTTTTATAACCAGAATTCCTTTTTTACCTTTTAAGAAGGAAGTTTTAGTCTCAAGTAATTCAACTAACTTTTTATCTTTATTGGATTCTAAATCAATAAAAATATAATCGATTGTTAGAAGAGAAATATTTTTTTCTTTTTTTATGGCATGGACTCTCTTTAAAATAGAGCCGTTACCATGACCCTGGACTGCCTTGTTTGAAACTAGACTTGTCCCTGTTATTCTTACAGTTCTCATTTTAAAAAGCTTTGACCTGATTATAGAACATTACAAATTAAATCAAACATAAAAAATAAAAAGCCGCACATTGTGCGGCGTGTCAAATATCTATTTTACCCTGAACGGGAAGTTTGGGTCTGTCCCCTCTAAGCTCAATCAGTCCATTAATATAGTAGGGGGCTGATGGAATGGAAATTTTACAAGTGTCTCTGAGTGGACAAACAAAGCAAGTCTTTTCAGAATAAACCTGAATCCTTGTTTTGGTTAACTTCCATTCTTTTGGAAAGACTTTTGTATTTCTTCCATCCTTTACCTCTGAAACAGTTGAAATATTTCCAGGAGCCTTGTCACAGAGATCTCTAGATAAAAGCCAGAGAGCATTAGACAAGATTACAGAATCTTTACCTTCTTCCTCTATCCATCGCGATAAAATCTTTCTAGCTTCATCGGTCATACCATTCTGCCAGAACCTCATCCCAGGTTTATAATTCTCTACCGTAAGAATCTGGTTTGAAAATAAAATCCTTAGAACATGAAAATCAACTGGTGGAGGAAATCTAAATGGTTTAATAATTCCAGCCTCAATGTAAAAGTAAACCAACATCGAAACCATTTTTTCTCTGAAGCCATAAAAACCGAATGGATTATTTAAATCAAACTTTCCGTTATTTTTTAACCTTCTGACAGCCTCTTCATAGGAATTAACTCCCATGAAAATATTTCTCGGGTCACTATGCCAATGTTCAGCAATCTTCTTTTTATTTAATATCCAATGCCTCGATATCTGGTCGGCATTAAAACCAAGACCATTAAAAATAAGTAGCTGACGCAAAACTGGTGACACAACTTCTTCATCGGCAAACTTCATGTAATCGATACTGTACATATCAGGGCTTTTCTCATAAACCTTCTTCATCCCCTTTATGGCAGACTCAGAATCAATCCTCCCTCGCATGTATAGACAGAAGTTGAACAGCACAACAGCGTGCTCTTTGCTCCCCCAGGAAACACCTTCTGGAATATTTTCAATCCTTTGAGGAAGGACTGTACTATTAAAAGGATGTTCTTTTTCCTCGTATGCCTTATATATGGCACCGAGAACTGTTCTTGCGACTTCGTAATCGCCTTTTATTTTTAAATGTGCCATCTAAAATGTTTTTATGAGTCTATAGGTTATACGAGTTATTGTCAAAAAACAAAAATCCCGACCACAGTCGGGATAAAAAGTATATTTTTAATTTAAAATTTTTTCGTATATCTCTCTTGCGTAAGAGTCTTCATCTTTACCGTCATCAGGATTAAGGTCAACCCCAATCGTCTGCTTATTAAGAGACTCAAAAACCTTTTTCGTGTTAATTAACGCTGGTTCTTCAAGAATCACAGATTTATAAATACCATTTTTAATTAAACCTTTGGCCCAACGAGAAACAAGGTCCATCGAAACAACATAACCCTCTTCATTTTCTCGTCTAGGATCAGTTGGCACAAAATAAGCCGCATGAGAAGAAATAACATTAAGAATTGTTTCTTTTGGTTCAAAAAGTTTTCTAAAAGATTCATCAATTCGAATCTTGGTTAGAAAATTATCATTAATCAGTCCTGTAATTGAATTAGCCTCTCTCTCTTCCTTTGTGTCTCCCGGAAACTTAGAGTCTACCGAAATATTCCCTGCGGCCATAACCACAAGATCAACCTGATCTGTGTTCTTTAAAATTTCTCTCCACAAGACCAGGGTTTCTTCTTCACTTTTTAATTCAGAACAGAGTGGAATTATTCCCGGATTTTCGGTTTCAAAGTTTTTCAACTTTTCAGGGTTTCTTCCAACCCCGAAAACCTGCCATCCTTCTTTCAAAAGAAGCCGGCCAACAGCTCCACCTATTCCTCCGGTTATACCAAAAACTACTGCTGTTTTATTATTATTTTCCATAACAAATTATTTTACTTATACTAGCACTTATTTTGATAAATCAAAATGAACAAGAGATGAAAACAAAAACTCGCTTTCGCGAGTTTTTGTTTTAGATTATTTTCTATTCTTTACAATTTCTTCAGCCACGTTATTCGGCACAATATCATATCTTACGAACTCCATTGTGAATCCGGCTCGTCCTTCTGTCATAGATCGAAGGCTCGTCATGTATCCGAACATTTCAGATAGAGGAACAACAGCTTTTACCACCTTGTTCATTCCTCGATCTTCCATTCCTTCGATAAGACCTCGTTTTGAAGATAGGTTTCCAGTTACGTCTCCCATGAATTTCTCAGGAGTTACAACTTCCACTTTCATCATAGGCTCAAGAAGAACTGGTTTTGCTCTCTTTGTTGCCTCTTGGATAGCCATTGAAGCTGCGATTTTGAAAGCCATTTCGTTTGAGTCCACTTCGTGGAAGCTTCCGTCGTATAGGTCAACAGAGACATTCACCATTTTGAACCCTGCAACAACTCCTCGATCAAGTCCCTCTCGGAATCCCTTCTCAACAGCAGGAATATATTCTTGTGGAATAGCTCCTCCTTTAATGTTGTTTATAAATTCAAAGTCTTCTTCTCTTGTTACGTTCTTAGGAATTTTTTCGTCCCCAATATCCATAACCATTGGCT
>CAYZIU010000039.1:0-3881 GCA_964478575.1 uncultured Candidatus Saccharibacteria bacterium
CTCTGGTGTAGACATTTCTCCTCCGAGATAAAGCATGTCTCCAGCCCCGAGAAGTTTCTCAGCTCCTCCCTGGTCGAGAATAGTTCGTGAATCTATTTGAGAAGAGACTTGAAGAGCAATACGTGCTGGAACGTTGGCTTTAATGAGTCCAGTGATGACATTCACACTTGGTCTCTGAGTTGAGAGGATCAAGTGAATACCGACAGCTCTAGACATCTGAGCTAGACGAACAATCCCAGCCTCAAGTTCTCTCGGGTAGGCCTGCATAATATCCGCCAACTCGTCGATAACGATAACAATGTAGGGAAGTTTCTCTGGTGCGGTTTCAGCATCGCCTTTATGTTTTTCAAAAACATTTTTTTGGTATGACTCAATATCTCGAACAGAGTTTTCTTCAAGTAAGTTATATCTTCGATCCATTTCTTTTGCTGACCACTTTAGAGCAAGAATTGCTTTCTTTGGATCAGTAATAACAGGGGTTAGAAGGTGAGGGATTTTGTTGTAGAGAGTTAGCTCAACGCGCTTTGGATCCACGAATATAAATCGTAGGTCTTCTGGTCCGTTTCTATAGAGAAGGGAAGTAATAAGGGCGTGGATAGTAACAGACTTTCCGCTTCCTGTGGCTCCAGCAATAAGAGCGTGTGGCATCTTTGCAATATTGGCATATCTTCCAATTCCAGAGATTCCTTTTCCTAGCGCGACAGTTAGAGGCTTTGGGGCAGAAGTAAATTGAGTATCTCGCATAAGGTTTGCCAGTCCCACTGTTGATTTGACTCTGTTTGGCACCTCAATTCCAACCAGACTCTTTCCTGGGATTGGGGCTTCTATTCGGATAGGGTGAGCAGCCAGAGCCAGTCCGAGGTCGCTCTGTAGGGCAACAATACGAGAAAGTTTAACTCCTTCAGCAGGGCGCAAGGCATAACGAGTAACTGTTGGTCCAGTTGTTATTTCATCCATTTCTACTTGGATTCCGAAGTTAGCAAGAGTTCTTCTTATTATGTTTGCGTTAGCTTTTATGTCTCCGACATTCGCCTTACCCTTGTCTTCTTCTAATAGAGAGATTGGTGGTGGAACATAGGCACTACTTATTTTGAACTTTTGTCTTTCGGGAATAAATTCATCTTCTTCTTTTTTAGTTTCTTTTGGTTTTAATTCCTTTTCTGGTTCAACCTCAGGCAGGAGAGATGGGCCCACAACTTCTTCTGGTGGCAGGATTCTTGGTCCAGCGAGAGAGTCATCTTCTATCTTCTTCTTTTTCCAAAGATTACCGAAAATACCTTTCATTCCAATTATTTCATCAGTATCAATTCCTTTTTCAAAAGTTATAACTGCGCTGGCAACAAGGAGGGCGAAAAGTAGAACAGACGAAGCATAAACATCAAAGAGGGAAGAGAAAGGATAACCAAGTATAAGTCCAAGCCATCCTCCACCGTGACCGTTTAGGATTATTTCAAGTAGGCCGTGAGAAGACAGCATCATTCCGGCAAGCCCAAACCATTTTAGTTTAGATACATTAGACACCTGTTTGTTTCCAAGTAGATGGAAAGAAAACCATCCTAAGAATATTATTACCAAGTAGTATCCGTAGCCGAATAAAATTCTTCCTACTTCAAATATTTTTTTTCCGGCAGGACCGGCGAAACCAACAGATGACATTAAGAAAATAAGAGATATCGCAAGTAAGATTATTCCAATAACCGTGTTCTTGTGATCGTTATTTTTCCCCAGATCTTCTTTAGTTTTTTTTGGTGTTTTTTGTTGGGCTGACTTTTTTTCAGCAGGTTTTTCTTTTGCCATATTTCATCAATTGTATCACAAAAATATTCTTTAAAAATAAGGGAAAAAAGACTTGTTGCATTAAAGACAGACAAGGTTTATAATCGACACACGAACAGGTCAAATCTTTTTATTAAAAGACACAAAAATCTAATGGACAACATAAAAGACAGCTCAAAAATAGACACAAAAAACCAACTAAGTAGTCTTTCAGTTGTTTCAATTTATGGCCTTGAAAACTCAGACGATTCTATAAAAGATAAGGTAGAGAGACTCTCTGCTGTTGTCTATTTGGCGACAAATCACATAAAGGACATTGATCCAATAAAGCTTTCAGTTAGAGAAGTCTGTTTAAACTGTTTAAAGACAGTAAACGACACACCTTCTTTTATTGGACAGACCAACTTAAGTCCTCAGTTTTCAGAAATACTAATTTCAGATTTAAACAAAATAGTTTCCTTTTTGAGAGTTCTTAGTATCTCTGGTTTTATCTCAAAAAATAACTTCGAAGTTATCAGTGGTGCAGTGAGTGTAATCTTGGAAAAATCTTTCACCAAAGAAGAGATTTTCATCGGCAAAAAAGAGGATCAAGTGAGTGAAAAAAATGCTCCAGAAAGCACAAAAATATTTCCTCAGAAAATTGAGAAAACAAATTTTCAGAATAATAACTCAAAGGACAAAGGAGGTAGGGGAGAGAGAGTTTTGTCTTTGATTAGGAAACAGGGAAAAGTTGCAACAAAAGATATTGTCGATTACTTCCCAGGAGTGTCTGATAAGACGATTCAGCGAGAACTAAACAAGCTTGTAGATGAAGGAAAAATTGAAAGACAAGGTAAAAAGCGCTGGTCATTTTACTCAATCGCCTAAATTTAACATAAAAGACATTGTCTTTTATGTAATGTCCTTTACAAAAGCCTTATTTTGTAAATGTCTTTTAGAAATTAGACCACACAAATTGTGAAATAAAATAGATAGTCTTCCGTCATAATTATTGACCACCACAGGTTGGTCGATTCGTTTGAGACTATTAGATCAAAGCACTGTTTTATAAGGCTTTTCCACAAGAAACACCTTATTGCAGTATTTGACTCAAAAGGCTATAATCGAATGCGTACGAGTGCGTTTTGTAGTCGTACAAATTTTTTCTAAGTCATTATAGGGATAGGCCTTTTTTGACTCAGATTAAGTTAGATAGAATTTAGTTGGAATGCCCGTTGAAAATAGAATAATTTAATTTTTGGCATCCACGCCAAATTTATTGGTTTTTATTTTCCGGCTTCCCAATTATTTTCTGAAATGCCCTGTCGACAAAGGCAGCGCTCGATACTCATTAAAAAGGGTAAAGAGCAAAACCGTTTGGACACCTTAATTAAGCGTCCAAGCAAAATCTTCTGTAAAAAGAAGACGCGTGGAAGAAATCGTTAGTTTTGTCGAATTAACATCTTCTATTAGTAAAACCACGCACATTCGTGACTTGTGTGATAAAGACACAAAGATCGGAATTATAAACGATATTTATTATGATGAAATTTAAAGCATTGGCTGTTACGCTAGTTGCTATCGTCGCAGTATTCGCATTCGCTTCTGTTTCAAAAGCAGAAGTACTAACTTTTGGAACTACAACTCTAAAAGTTGGATCAAGCGGAATGTACGTTACAAACTTGCAAACAGTTCTAAACACATATTCAGCAGCTGGTCTTACAGCTGATGGAGCATTCGGTCCTAAGACAAATACAGCAGTTATGAATTTCCAAATGGCACAAGGTCTAACAGCCGACGGTCTAGTTGGAAACATGACAAAAGCTAAACTTGAAGCAGTTCAAGGTGGAGTAGTTACAGGAGGTACAGCAACTTGCCCAGCAGGTTACACATGTACAGCAACTGGAACTGGTTCAACTGGAAGCTTCGTAATTAACGGAGACGCTGGTTCAATCGAATCAGTTGACGAACTTGGAAGCCTTTCAGGTGAAGAAGTTGGACAAGGTGATGAAAACGTAGAAGTTGTCGGTGCAAACATCGGAGCTTCTGAAGATTCAGACATCCAACTAACAGCTGTTAAAGTTTCATTCGAAAACTATAACGCTCCTACAACAGACTAAGATTTT
>CAYZIU010000040.1:0-1863 GCA_964478575.1 uncultured Candidatus Saccharibacteria bacterium
AAAATATAAAAGATTTTGACGATTTCAGACAAACTCTCATTAAGTTTTTGGTTGAACAAAAATTTGGTAAAATTTATATTACAAAAGACGAACTTTCAACAACCCTTTTATCTGAACTATATCTAAAGATGAATAAAGTTGAAAATATTTTGAGATCCTATGTTACTAAACATTTTTCTTTGACTGAAGGGGTTAGTTATTGGTTTAATAATGTTATTGATAATCGAGTTGAAACTAAAACAGGAAAAAGAAAAAGCAATGAAGATGTTTTTTCTACACTACTAGACGATAACGACAAAAATGGTTTTGTCGTTGATACAAGAATGTACGTTATTGATTTTGAAGACTTAGGGAATATTATCTATACAAATTCTTTTGGTAATCTAAAAATTGAAGATCTTGTAACAAAGATTGAGTCATCGACGGATTTAGATACTCTCAAATCAGGTGTCAAAAGTAATATCGATAGATATTTTCAAAGTTTTAAAGATATTAATTTTCAAGAAAAATGGAATTATTTAAAATCTATTAGAAATAAAATAGCACATAATAGTTTAATCTCTTTTGAACAAAAAGAAAAAGCAAACGAGTTCCTTGATGTCTTGATCGAATTTGTTGAAAAAATAGACGCAGAAAAGATAGGTGATTCTGTGAATGTTGATGCTTTTATTGATATTGAAAAAAGAGAATTTGCCTCTAGTAGTAATTCTTATAAAGAAATAGAAAAAGACGAACTTCTGAAAGAAATTCATAGTTATAAAAAATGGTCGGAAAATATCGGAAGAAACTTTCTTGGTTTAAAAAATTTTCTCTATAATCGTCTCGGTGGAATGGATTATCATATCGGAAAAGCTTGGGAGAAATTAGAAGAACTTGAGAAGGATGGAGAAATAGAGATTTATGTTTGGAAAGATCCTACTAATACCTTTGGAGACCAAAAAGCTATTAAAATTTTAAAAGATAGAACAGTTTGGGCAGGGTAATTATAATTTATTATGAAAAAAGATTTTAACAATTTTATACAAACACTAAAAAATTCAATTAAAACTTGGGATTACTTTGTGAATTGGAATAAAGTGTTCTCAAATAGCTCAGAGTTAGAAATATCTCTCAATAAGTTAAATTACTTGCTTGGTAAAGAAAACTTGAAAGAAGAGTTTACAAAGCTTTATAGTTCAAATCCCGATATAATTAAGGCATTGCCTGTTTTGCTTGCGGTTCGAGAAAAGAAACTTGAAGTATTTGATAAAGTAGAAAAGAGTTCAGAGTTTTTTGACTTTAGCGATAAAGATAAAAATGTTGATAAATATTATGATTTTTTAGATAAATCTGGTCTTGTTCGTCTTTTTCAAAAGGATGGAATCAAAAACCTTGTTGACTATGTTATAGGTGTTGAGGTTGGCCTTGATAGTAATGGTCGAAAAAATCGTGGAGGCACGTTAATGGAAGAAATAGTTGGCACATTTGTTTCTGAGTTTTGTATACAGAAAGGTTATGAATTTATACCACAAGCTCGTTCTAAAAATATTAAGGCAAAATGGGGTGTTGACGTAAAAGTAGATAAATCAGAAAGAAGTTTTGATTTTGCTATTTATAATCCTATAACTAAAAAAATTAAATTATTTGAAACTAATTTTTATAACGGCGGAGGCTCAAAATTAAAAGCTGTGTGTGGTGAGTTTCGTTCACTATATTTAGAACTTAAAAGCCAGGAGATTGATTTTATTTGGGTAACTGATGGTTTGGGATGGAATACGGCAAAGAGACCACTTGAAGAAACATATAATCATAATGAGTATCTTTTTAATTTAAACATGTTGGAGTCGGGTGTCTTAGAAGAACTTGAGTGGTAGCATTATATGG
>CAYZIU010000040.1:1873-2532 GCA_964478575.1 uncultured Candidatus Saccharibacteria bacterium
ATACCGAACTAAAACTTCATCCTGAAGAATTTGAAATGGAGTGTACTACTGTGTGGGCTTTTCCAAGACGTGGGAATTGGGCTACGCACGCTTCTGATTGGAGAGGGAACTGGGCACCGGAAGTTGTTCGCAATCTTATTTTGAGATATTCAAAAGAAAGAGATCACTTACTCGATTGCATGATTGGAGGTGGAACGACTGCCATAGAGGCAAAGATTCTCAACCGTCACATAACTTGTATAGACGTAAATGAAGAAGCACTGGAAAGGACCAGAAAGTCTCTTGGTTTTGAAGTAGCCAATAAAGCTAAACAAAGGATTGTAAAAGGTGATGCTCGGGATATGAAATTTATCAAAGACAACGAGATTGACTTTGTTCTGACACACCCACCATATGCAGACATAATCAAATACAGTGATGGAAAAATTGCTGAAGATATTTCTGGTATTCATGATATAGAGGAGTTTGTTGACGAAGTAGAAAAGGTAGCAAAAGAATTGTACCGAGTTTTAAGGCCGGGCAAGTATTGTGCGATTCTCATGGGTGACACTCGTCGTAACAAAATGTATCAACCTCTAGCTTTTAAGGTCATGGAACGTTTCTTAAAAGTCGGTTTTTTACTCAAGGAAGACATAATAAAAAGACAATTCAACTGTAAA
>CAYZIU010000040.1:2542-3599 GCA_964478575.1 uncultured Candidatus Saccharibacteria bacterium
ATCAAAAGAGTCAAATTTTTTACTAATAATGCACGAACATTTGTTTATATTTCAAAAATAAAAAATTCCCGTGGTAAAATAACCAAATGACAAAAATCATAATTATTCTTGGCATTATTTTTGTGGGGCTGTTTATTCTCAAGGAAATTCTTCTGCCAGAGAAGGAAAATACAAAGAAGAAAACAGAATTCAAATACAAGAAAAAAGATTCTATTCTAACAAAGCCAGAAATGGATTTTTATAGAGAGATATCTTCTGTTCTAAACGATAAATATATTTTATTGCCACAGGTGCATCTGTCTTCAATACTTGAACATAAGATTGCGGGGCAGAATTGGAAATCGGCACTCAACCATATTCAAAGAAAATCTGTTGATTTTGTTATTTTTGAAAAACAGAATCTTGAGCCAAAAATTGTAATAGAAGTAGATGACAGCTCACACCAAAGGGAAGATAGAATAGAAAGGGATGGTATTGTGAAAGAAATTTTTGAATTAGAGGGACTGGCTTTCCTTCGAACAGGATATAGTTCTCTAAGTAATACTGCAGAGATGGAGAATTTTAAAAAACAAATTTTAGAAAAATTAATTACTCAAGTGGTAAAATAATGAAAATACACAAAAGACATAAGCACAACTTACCTGGTGTTGGATACTGGGGAGAAAGAGGGGAGGTTGGATTAAGAATAAATTTTGGTTCATATAGAGCGGGTGAAGAATTTCCCGAAGACAAGCTTCATTACCACACAACAAGAACAACTTATTTTTGTGTTATAGAAGGGGAACTTATTGTAGAAGTTTCTGGAGAAAGAGTTGTTGTTACGAAAGAATCAATGATCGAGATTGGACCTATGGAAAATTATCGAACTCTTGAAGTTGGCGAGGGAGGATGCAATTTTGTTGTTATAGGAAGCCATAATGAAGATGACAGGGTTTTTGTATAAAAACCTTATGATAACTATGCAAATAATTGATGTAAGAACAAAAGAAGAATTTGAAGAAGAATCGGTCGCTGGGGCGATGAACTTTGATATTGCGGACATGATGGAAGGGAAGAT
>CAYZIU010000041.1:0-3282 GCA_964478575.1 uncultured Candidatus Saccharibacteria bacterium
AAGAAGCTGTTGATACTTTGATTGATGGATCTTCTTCAAAGCAAGGAGACCAGAATGCAAGCCAAGCACAAAAGAGAGCTCTAAAATCTCTTGCCGATAACCTAAAGAGCAAACAAGGACTCTTCCGTCAGAATCTTCTCGGAAAACGAGTAGACTATTCAGGACGAAGCGTTATCGTTGTGGGACCAAAACTAAAACTTGATCAATGCGGTCTTCCAAAGCACATGGCACTTGAGTTATTCAAACCATTTATAATTTCTAAACTGATAAAAAATGAGTTGGCTTACAACATTCGTGGGGCAAACAGACTTATCGAAGAAGGAATTCCAGAGGTTTGGGCGATTCTAGAAGAAGTGATTCAAGGAAAATATGTTCTTCTAAACCGTGCCCCAACTCTTCACAGACTTGGTATTCAAGCTTTTCACCCAATTCTAATTGAAGGAAACGCTATCCAAGTTCACCCTATGGTCTGTACGGCTTTCAACGCCGATTTCGACGGAGACCAGATGGCGGTTTATGTTCCTCTATCTGATCAGGCACAAAACGAAGCTAAAACTCTTATGAGTGCAGCGGGAAACTTGCTTAAACCAGCTAACGGAGACCCAATCGTTAACCCAAAACTTGATATTATCGTTGGATGTTTTTGGATGACAAAATTAATTGAAGGATCAAAGGGAGAAGGAATGATATTCGGTTCTCCGAACGCTGCGATGCTAGCTTACGACTATGGAGAAGTTGCGCTTCAATCAAAAATTAAAGTTGTTGGAACTGACAAAAAGAAATATGACAAATTTAACGGAGAATTATTTGAGACATCAGTGGGACGACTTTTGTTCAACACAGTTCTTCCAGATGACTTTGAATATGTTAACGATGAAATAAGCACAAAGAGAGTTATGGCTCTTATTGATGAGCTTATAATGCACTACGGATTTGAAAATATGCCGAAAATTCTAGATAAGATAAAAGAATTCGGATACCACTACTCAACTCGTTCAGGAATCACTTGGGGAATTGATAACGTTATTGTTCCGGTTGAGAAAAAAGCTTTCATTGAAAAAGGAATGAAAGAACAAGTAGAGATTGTTGATCAGTACAATGAAGGTTTGATTTCTGATGAAGAAAAATATCAGAAAATGATTGAGATTTGGGAGAAAACAAGAGGAGAAATCGAAAAAATGCTTCCAGATAAAATCGAAAAGCATGGTCCTTACTACGATATGATGATGTCTGGAGCGAGAGGATCTCTTGGTTCCCTTACTCAGATGGCCGGAATGATAGGAAACATTGTTAACCCTTCAGGAAAGGTTATCGAATACCCAATAATTCCATCTTTTAAAGAAGGACTTTCTCCAATTCAATACTTCATTTCAACTCATGGATCTCGAAAAGGACTTGCCGACTCAGCCCTAAAAACTGCTCAGGCTGGATACCTAACTCGAAGACTCGTGGATGTGGCACAAGACATTGTGGTTACAGAAGAAGACTGTGGAACAAAAGATGCAGTTACAATGACTCGAGAAGATATTCTTGGAGTTGAAATCCCTCTATCAAAAAACATTCGTGGAAGAGTTGTGGCTGAAGACATAAAAGATGAAAAAGGAGATACCCTATACAAGAGAGGTTTCTTAATCACAAAAGAAGAAGCTGTAAAAATAGAATCTCTAGGAGTTAAATTTGTAAAAGTTCGTTCACCTCTTACTTGTAAGACAGTTCACGGAGTTTGTCAGAAATGTTACGGACTAGATTTGGCTCGAAATAAGCCAGTAGAAAAGGGAGAAGCTGTGGGAATTGTCGCGGCTCAAGCGATCGGAGAACCTGGAACACAGTTGACTCTACGAACTTTCCACTTGGGAGGAGTTGCCGGAAGCGACATTACTCAAGGACTACCGAGAATTGAAGAAATCTTTGACCGAAGACCACCAAAAGTTCCAGCTGTTATTGCTGAGGAAGATGGTGAAGTTATTTCAATCGAGCTTAATGGAAAAGAAAAAATCATAAAGGTTCTTGGAGAAGCTGGAAGCAAAAAGGCAGAAATTGAATACACTGTTCCTGCTCGACGTGCGCCGATTGTTAAAGTTGGAAGCAAATTCAAAAAAGGAGAACTTATCACTGATGGTTCTGCTGATTTGAGTGAGCTCTACAAATATGCCGGTAAAGAAGAAACAGAAAAGTATATTATTCGAGAAATCATGAAAGTTTACGAGCTACAGAGCGCGCCGATTTCTAAGAAACACATCGAAATAATAGTTCGACAAATGTTCTCTCGAAGAATAATTAGAGACTCTGGAGATACAGACTTCTCAGTTGGAGACAAAGTAGAACTAGTAGAGTTGATTGAAGAAAACGAAAGAATTGTAAAAATTGGTGGAAAAGAAGCAAAAGGAGATACAGATCTACTCGGAATTACTCAAGTATCTATTACTTCAAAGAGCTTCTTGTCAGCGGCTTCATTCCAAAACACAAACAAGGTTTTGATTGATAATGCCGTTCGAGGAGGAATTGACCACCTAAGAGGATTAAAAGAAAACGTTATTGTTGGAAGACTAATACCAGCCGGAACTGGATTCGGAAAAGGAGGACGCGACAAAGAAGAAATCATAGAACAATAAAATATAATTATGAATTCCCCGGTTCAAGAAATAAAAGATCGTCTATCAATTGTAGACGTTGTATCGGGCTATATTAAGCTCGACCGTGCCGGGGCGTCTTTCAAAGGCAAATGTCCATTTCACAATGAAAAAACAGCTTCGTTTTTTGTCTCACCAGACAGGGGAACATATCATTGTTTTGGTTGCAATAAAGGCGGAGATATTTTTTCATTCATTGAAGAAGTAGAGGGAATTCCTTTCAAGGAGGCATTAACTATTTTGGCGCAGAAGGCTGGAGTTGAAATAAAAAAGTTTCAAAAAACAGAAAAGGATGACGCTAGAATCCTTGAGGTCTTGAAAGAGGCAGAAAGTTTTTTTGAAGATTGTCTTTCGAAAAACGAAAAAGTTCTTTCCTACATTAAAGATCGTGGAGTTCAGAGTGAGACAATAAAAGACTGGAACATAGGATTCATTCCAGATGGATGGAGAAATTTATATGACCATTTGAAAGCTCTTGGTTACAATGAAAAAGAGATGACTGAGGCGGGACTAATAAATGAAAAGAATGGTAAATACTTTGACAGATTCAGATCACGAATTATTTTCCCGATAAGAAACACTCAAGGAGTCGTTGTTGGTTTTTCTGGAAGAATATTTGGGCAGGTGGAAGACAGTGAAGCGCCGAAATACC
>CAYZIU010000042.1:0-3156 GCA_964478575.1 uncultured Candidatus Saccharibacteria bacterium
CTAAAAGATAGAACTCTAACAAAAGAAGATATAGTTAACATTGTTAAATATGTTTTTGAACTAAACATTACTACAGGAGCAAAAATCGAAGACATCGATCAACTCGGACTCCGAAGAGTGAAATATGTTGGAGAACTTCTAGAACAAAAAATCCGAACAGGAATGATGCAAATCAAGAGAAACATTCAAGACAGAATGTCTACAGTTGATCTTGCCACTGCTCTTCCAATTCAAATCATCAACCAAAGACCTCTTCAAGCAAGAATAAAAGAATTTTTCACTACAAACCAGCTTTCTCAATTCATGAGACAAGACAATATTCTGGACGAGGTGGAACACCTTCGAACTCTATCAGCGCTAGGTCCCGGAGGACTTACTCGTGAGAGAGCAGGAGCTGAAGTTCGTGACGTGCACACTTCTCACTACGGAAGAGTTTGTCCTATCAACACTCCAGAAGGACCAAACATTGGACTTATCCTTCACTTGTCTACTTATGCTCGAGTTAACGAATTCGGAATTATCGAAACTCCTTATGTAAAAGTAGAAAAAGGAAGAATTACAGGAAAGATTGAATACCTAAACGCTCTTGAAGAAGAAGAGCGAGTTATTGCTCACGCTGGACTCCGATATGACAAAGACGGGAAGATTACAGATGCAATAGTTGAAGCTAGAATAAAAACTCAACCAGGACTTATTTCAAAAGACGAAGTTGATTATGTTGACGTAGCACCAAACCAAGCATTCTCTATTGCAACATCGATGGTTCCTTTCCTAGAACACAATAACGCGAACCGTGCGCTGATGGGTTCCAACATGCAAAGACAAGCTGTTCCTTGTGTAGCGCCTGAAGCTCCACTTGTGGCAACCGGTATGGAAGGATTTGCTTCTCGAGATTCAGGAAGACTAGTTGTTTCTGAAAGCGACGGAGAGGTAACTCACGCTGACTCAAAGAAAGTTATCGTTAAAGACAGCAAAGATAAGATTCACAGATACAATCTTGTGAACTTCTCAAGAACAAACCAATTTTCTGCTCACCACCAAAGACCAAGCGTTTCTGTTGGACAAAAAGTTAAAAAAGGACAAGTTCTCGCTGATACAAGCACTTCTGTTAATGGACAAATCGCTCTTGGACAAAACATTCTTGTTGGGTTCCTTTCTTGGAGCGGACACAACTACGAGGACGCGATTGTAATCTCTGAAAGACTTGTTAAAAATAGCGTTTTCACTTCAATCTACATAGAAGAATTTGTATGTGTTGTTCGTGATACAAAACTCGGTCCGGAAATCACAACTCGAGATATTCCAAACGTTGGAGAACTAAAACTAAAAGATCTAGATGAAGATGGAATCGTTCGAATGGGAGCGGAAGTTTCTGAAGGAGATATTCTTGTTGGAAAAATCACTCCAAAAGGTGAGACAGAACTAACAGCAGAAGAAAGACTTCTAAGATCAATCTTTTCTGAAAAAGCTCGTGATGTAAAAGATACATCAATGAGAATTGATCACGGAAAAAAGGGAAGAGTTATCAGCGTAAAAGTTTTCTCAAGAGAAGAAGGACATTCACTAGAGAGTGGAGTTCTGAAAAAAGTTATTGTTGAAGTGGCACAGCTACGAAACATTTCTGTTGGAGACAAACTTGCTGGACGACACGGAAACAAAGGAGTTATCTCAACAATTCTTCCAGAAGAAGATATGCCATATATGGCGGATGGAACTCCAATCGACATTCTCCTTACACCACTTGGTATTCCTTCTCGTATGAACCTAGGACAGATTTTCGAAATGCACCTCGGACTTGCTGCTAACTCTCTTGGTTACCAAGCTATTGTTCCTCCATTTGCTGGAGCAACAGCTGAAGAAATTAAAGAGGAGCTTGTAAAAGCTGGATGGCCAGAAACAGGACGAGTTACTCTATATGACGGAAGAAATGGAATGGCTTTCGGACAAGACATCGCTGTTGGATATATGTACATCTTGAAACTGCACCACATGGTGGAAGACAAGATTCACATGCGTTCAATCGGTCCGTACTCTCTTATTACTCAGCAACCTCTCGGAGGACGAGCGCAAGGTGGAGGACAGAGATTCGGAGAGATGGAGGTGTGGGCACTTCAAGGATATGGTGCCGCATATACTCTAAGAGAAATGATTACAGTAAAATCTGACGACATAATGGGAAGATCACAGACATTTGATTCGATAATCAAAGGAGAAAAGCTCAAAGCCCCAAATGCCCCAGCTTCTCTCGGTGTGATGTTGAACTATCTACGAGGACTATCTCTTGATGTAACACTTAATGTTGAAAATGACGGTCGAAAAGAAAAACTAACAAAAGAAAGTGAATAATATGAAAACAATAGATTTAGGAAGCGACTTTGAAAGCATTTCTCTAAAACTCGCATCTCCAGACAGAATAAAAGAATGGTCTTATGGTGAAGTTACAAAGCCAGAGACAATCAACTATCGAACTGGAAGAAGTGAGAGAGGTGGACTCTTTGACGAAAGAATATTCGGTCCAGAAAAGGATTACGAATGTTATTGTGGAAAATACAAAAGAATTCGTTACGCTGGTATCGTTTGTGAAAAGTGTGGAGTAGAAGTCACAAAGGCGATTGTTCGTCGAGAAAGATTTGGTCACATTGAACTTGCAACTCCAGTTGCACACATCTGGTTTCTTCGCGGAGTACCAAGCCGAATGAGCACACTTCTTGGAATTACAGTTACTGATCTTGAGAAAGTAATTTATTTCGCTGGATACATTGTTATAAAAGTTTACGAAGAAGAAAAGAATAGAATTCTTGAAGAACTTGACCGTGAATACAAACAAAAAGTTAAATCAGCTTCTGACGAAGACACAAAAGAAAAACTAAAAGAAGCTCTCGTAAATACAAAGAAAGAAATTGCTGATATTCACGAAGGAAAGGTTTTCAACGAAGTTGGATACCATCACTTTAGTTTGAAATATGGAACTTGTTTTGAAGCTTCAATTGGAGCAGAGGCAATTTACAATATTTTCAACAACCTCGACCTAAAAGAACTAAAGAAGAAAACAGAAAAAAGTCTTGAGAAAGCAGGAGCTGCTGAAAAAGAAAAACTAAACAAGAGATTGTCATTGATCAGATCAATGATTCACTCAGAAATAAGACCTGAATGGAT
>CAYZIU010000043.1:0-2990 GCA_964478575.1 uncultured Candidatus Saccharibacteria bacterium
GATGGAGACGATAGAGTTTTCCGATTTGAAACAGGGATTGAAGAACCGGGAGATCCAAGCACTCTGGCTATTACTCTTACTTCATACCTTCACTCTGTTAGTTTGGTAAAACCATTCTTTGCTTCAACTATAGAAATAAATGGCGAAACAGGCGAGAGTGTGGCAGTGCCTTCTAGTGATACTTCTGAAGTTGAAATAAGTTGGGTTAATAATCTTCCAACTAGAATAATTGGAGCTGAAATAACTGCAACAATTTCTGGAAGTGCATACGATAAGAATGCGATCGATACAAATAGCGGATTTTTCCGTTCGGCCGACAATACAATTGTTTGGGATTCGACTAACTATGTAAAATTCCAATCTGTTGAACCTGGAGAGACTGGAACTTTGTCATTTAACTTCACACCCCTTCCACAGTATTCTTCTGGTGTCGGACTTGTAACAAATCCTGAAGTTGTAATATCTATATCAATGAAAGGAATAAAATCTTCTTCAGATGGAATAAGTGAATCAGTTTCTAATGCCACAGTCTCTCGTGCCAAGGTAGATTCCAACCTATCAATCACAGGAGAACTCTCATACAACGAAGGTCCATTCGATAACACCGGCCCAATTCCTCCAAAAGTAGACAGTGAGACCACTTATACCGTAACTTGGACAATTGCCAATTCTTCTAATATTATTGGTGGGGCGGTCGCTGAGGCGACCTTGCCAAGCTATGTTTCTTGGAAGGGAGCCGTTTCTCCGGGAAGTGAGGGTGTATCCTTTGACGAGTTATCAAGGACTATAAAATGGGACTTGGGAGATATCCAAAGGGGAGTTGGCTATACATCTGGACACCGAAGTGTTTCATTTAAGATTGGACTTGTTCCTTCGAACTCTCAAGTGGGAGAGGCGCCAATTGTTCTAAATAAAACAACTCTTTATGGAAAGGATAAATTTACCGGAAGCAGTCTAACAAGCACTAGAAACGCCCTCAATACAAGTCTATACACCGATACTGGTGTTCCAGAAACGAGCGGAAGAGTGGTTAACTAAAAATATGAAAGAAAAAGAAAATCAAGAAATTTCAAACGTGATGGAAAAAATTGTGTCTTTGTGCAAGAGACGCGGTTTTGTGTTTCAGGGATCTGAAATATACGGAGGACTTGCAGGAGCGTTTGATTACGGACACTTGGGAAATGAACTACTCGATAATATAAAAACATCTTGGTGGACAAAGTTTGTTTCAAATCAAGAAAATATGTTTGGAATTCGCGCTGCTATTTTAATGCGACAAGAAGTTTGGCAGGCGACAGGGCATGTCGACAACTTCGCTGATCCAATGATTGAGTGTGAAAAGTGCAAGAGAAGATTCCGAGCTGATCAAATAGAAGATAAAGAAAAGTGTGTAGAGTGCGATGGTAAACTCGGTGAGCCAAAACAATTTAATATGATGTTCCAGACAAAAGTTGGAGCTTCAGAAGATTCTTCTGCCATCTCATACCTTCGCCCAGAAACAGCTCAAGGAATATTTGTTAATTTCAAAAATGTAGTAGACGCATATCATCCAAAGCTCCCTTTTGGAATTGCACAGATTGGAAAAGCTTTTCGAAATGAAATTACTCCTCGAGATTTTCTTTTTCGCCAGAGAGAGTTTGAACAGATGGAAATAGAATATTTTGTTAGACCAGAAGACGGAGAAAAGTATTTTGATTTCTGGAAAGACGCAATGACTGAATGGATTGAAGAAGTTGGAATCGATATGTCCAAGACTCATGAGTTGATTGTTTCCGATGAAGACAGAGCTTTTTATTCTAAGAAAACAATAGATTTCGAGTTTGATTATCCTTTTGGCAGAAAAGAACTTTTTGGTCTAGCCTATAGAACAGATTACGATCTGAAAACTCACAAGATTGAATATGTTGATGAAGAAGCTGGAGAGAAGATGACTCCTTATGTAATCGAGCCTTCTTTCGGTGCAGATCGGGCTTTTCTTGCCCTTATGCTATCAGCTTACAGAGAAGACGAAATGAATGGGGAAGTGCGTGAGTATCTAAAATTCAAACCTTCTATTGCCCCAGTGCTTTGTGCTGTGTCACCACTTCTAAAAAACAAACCAGAACTTGTTTCAAAGGCTAGAGAAATATTTGTAAGCTTAAAGAAAGAATTTGGAAATGTAGCTTATGACGATAATGGAAATATTGGAAAGAGATACAGAAGACAAGATGAGATTGGAACACCGTTTTGTATCGTTGTAGACTTCGAAACACTAGAGGATGGGGAAGTGACTGTTAGAGATCGAGATACAGGTTCTCAAGAGAGAATAAAAATCGAAGACATAAGGTCATTCCTACAAGAAAAATTATGAAGAAGTTTTTAAAATTTTTCATAATTACGGTGGTATCGATATTCATTGTTTTCATCATTTTTTATTTTGGGAAATCTTTTCTTGAAACAAAAGTTGATTTTACGATAGACGCCCAATGTGTCGTTGATGGATGTAATAGCGAAGTCTGCCATGAAGAGGGTGATGGCCGAGGTGCCTCTGAGTGTGTTGCTCTACCAATTTATGCCTGTTATGACAATGCTATCTGTGAGCGCCAAACTTTCGGAGCTTGTGGTTGGACACAAACACAAGAACTTAAAGAATGTTTAGGTAAAGCTCTTAAGCATTTTTAACAATTACTTAATAAACTAAATGCAATACAAAAAATTCAAACTTAAAAACGGAATAAGAGTAATTTCTGTTCCAATGAAAGGGAACCCCACTTGTACCGTTTTAACTCTAGTTGAAACTGGTTCAAAGTATGAGACAAAGCAAATCTCTGGATTATCTCACTTTTTGGAACATATGTATTTCAAGGGAACCGAGAAAAGAAAGACCGCAAAAGACATATCTCATGAGCTAGATTCACTCGGAAGTGTTTCTAATGCTTTTACTAGTTTTGAGTGCACTGGATATTACGCAAAAGGAAGCAATGATCATGTTGAGAAGTTTGTAGATATAA
>CAYZIU010000044.1:0-2818 GCA_964478575.1 uncultured Candidatus Saccharibacteria bacterium
CTTTTAAGTCTCTACTTAAATTACTCGCGAATCTTTTTAACTCTGGTCTAACTCCATGACCAGTAAAATGTCTTAACAGATAGAAAAAATCATCTGTGTCTTTACCCTCATTAATAAAATTGTTTGATTCATTTACCATAACGTCAACTTCCTTGCTAACATCCCAAGCACAATACATTAAATCTTTTATCTCTATAACAAAAGGCACCAAAGTCTTTAAGTCATCAAGTTCATCATAATTTTTAATAATATTTTCAATGCTATCAAAGTTTTTGTCTGTTGATGGCTGATTCAGAAGTTGGATAAACCTTAAGCAAACTATTTGCCAAAAAAGTTGATTAATAAACTCTTTAGAGTTTTCGTATTCTTCCGGAGATTCGCTATATTTTTTATTTAAAATATTCTCCTCCTGGCGTAATTTTATTAGCCACTTTGCAAAATTCTCAGGGGAGGTAAATATAGAAATTTCTGTTCCAAGTAGTATTTTCCTTATCTTATCTTTCATTTTTTAATTTTTCTTTACTTTACAACTCTAAAAACTTTTTGTCAACATAGCTAAGTATATAAAAATATTGTAATTAGAATCGTTTTTTTAAGAAAAGGTAGAATAAGATCCAGTTTTGTTTTTAGTCAAAAAGCCCGAAATCTGCTAAAATAGGGGCAATGAACGACTATGAAGATATTGACGCGCATATTGCCAGTCAGCCAAAAGAAACACAGGTTCTACTTAACCAAATAAGGACTGCTATAAAAAAGCTTGCTCCAAAGGCGGAAGAGTCTATAAGTTACGGAATTCCAACCTTCAAATTGAACGGAAATTTGGTCCATTTTGCCGGATACAAGACCCATATTGGATTCTATCCTGGAGTTTCGGGGATTAATGAGTTCAAAAAAGAATTGGTTAAATACAAGACTTCAAAAGGCACAATTCAGTTCTCTCTAGAAGAACCATTGCCAATTGGTTTGATCACTAAGATTGTAAAATTCAGGCTTAAACAAAATACGGGGAAAAACTAAAAAAAGTCTTAATTTATTGTTATAATAGAATTATGAAAAATTCCAATTTATTTTTAGTAGTCATTATTATAATAATTGTTGGTGCTTTGTTTTATTTCCAAAAGTCAAAAGACATGAATCCAAACGGAGAAAATCCGATTGTTTCAGAGAGTTCTATAGAGGGTTGTTATGTTGCAACTTTGGCAAAGGATGTTTATACATTAACTATTCTTTCAGAGGAATCTGGAAATTTTACCGGTTCTCTTTCGTTTAAGAATTTTGAAAAAGACAGTTCAAGTGGAACATACAATGGAACTTATAAAGACGGAATACTTCTTGGAGATTACTCTTTCCAATCAGAAGGCATGGATTCTGTAATGCAAGTAATATTCAAAAAAGAAGGAGAAGCTTTTGTTAGAGGATTTGGAGAAGTTAATGAGACAGGAGATAGGTTTGTTAATCTAGACGAGATAACTTATGACGGGTCCTACAAATTTGAAGCTTCAACAGAAAACTGTTCTGTCACTTCTGCTTCGTAATATTTATTAAAGGGATTGTAAAACTTTTCGTGAGTAAAAATTTATTGAAAAAACTTTTTTCTGACGAAGGTCCTTTTCCTTTTATATTTTTTCTCTTTATATTGCCGGTTTCTTCTATCTATTTCGGAATTGTTCCAGTGGAATACAGAATTGTTGCGCTAATGGTTATTTCGCTTTTTATTTATGGATACATCCGTCGTTCTGGTTGGGGAGCGGAAGACCTTGGTTTTCACCCTAGTAGTTGGAAGGCGGGAATTTTACCTTACTTATTATTTACGATTGTCGGAGTAGCCGTCATTGTGTGGGTAGGAAAAACTTATTTCCCCATACCTAAAATACCTTGGTGGCAAAACACTCGACTGATTTCTTTGTTTGTCCTCATCTCTTTTGCCCAGGAGTTTATTTTTCGTGGTTTCTTGATGAAGTTTTTGGCTGAGTTTTGGAAGAGCCCATACAAAATAATAATCACTAACGCCCTCCTTTTTGCTCTAATTCACGTTATTTATCAGTCTCCTGAGATTGGTGTGCCTCTCGCTTTCGTGGGTGGGATATTTTTCTCTGGAATTTATTACTTTTTCCCGAACATTGTCTATGTTTCGGTTACGCATTCTATATTAAACTTTTTAGCTGTTTATTACGGAATTTTCGGCACAGTTATCAACTGAGAATAAGCTAAAAGCCTGATATAATATTGCTAATGCGATTCAGGAATATTTTTAGAGTAAATAAGTCAAAAATTAACGATCTAAAGGACTCAAACATTCTTTCTCTCCGAAAGAATGGTCCTATTTTTGAAATTCACTCAGACGCCGTTAGTGATTTCTGGAATCTCCATCATAGAGCTGTAATTTCTGTGGCTGTTCCTTTGGTTGTGATCATCGTTGTTGCGGTGGGATTTAGTTCAAGAGGAGCGGTGGCCAAATTTAGCCCAAGTGATTGTCTTGGAGGCTGGTACAACACAGACGGAGCAGAGGGAAAACCTGATCTGGATGAAAAATCAAAAATTACTGAATTTACAGAAGAGAATTCTGCATACCTAACAAAAGGAAAATCAGGTTCCGTTTTTTGTTCTAGTTTTTCTGAAGAAACTCCAGCCGACAAATATCCAAAAAGTTTTGATCTGAAAATTTCTTGGGCAATCAATGACGGTTCTATTTATCAAAAAACAGAATCAAGTGAAAGCGTCGAAGAGGCTCTAGAATTTGAAGAAGAAGCTCAAGTTGAAATAGAAGAAAGTGTGGATGAAAATGTTTCAAATGAGGAACCTGTTGCGGAGGAGACTC
>CAYZIU010000045.1:0-2811 GCA_964478575.1 uncultured Candidatus Saccharibacteria bacterium
GAGCAGGGCGGTACAGGTAGCGGAAAGACTTACGGAATACTCCAGGCATTAATACACATTGTTTGCAACTCAAACCGATTTCCTGCAAATGGAGAAAACGATGTGATTACAATTACGGGCCAGGACTTACCAAATTTAAAGCGGGATTGTATCCGGCAATTTCTTGCAATCCTCCAGAAAAACGAACTTGCAAGAACGTTGCTGGTCACACCAAAAAAGCCAACCGAAAATAATACTCACTATAAATTTGCAACGGGGTGGGCTGTTGAATTTGTGAGTTATGAAACGGCTCAGGATGCACAAGCAGGCAAAAGGCGTTTTTTGTATGTGAATGAAGGTAAGGGTGTAAAATATTCTATCTTTGAACAGCTCGAAATGAGAACGGCGGATAAAGTAATAATTGACTACAACCCAACGGGCAAATTTTGGGCGTTCCAAAAATACCTTAATGCGGACCTTACACCGAAAACGGGCGTAAGGTTTTCCGTTACTACCTACCGAGATAACCCGTATATGCCGGACGCAATCCGGCTGGAGATTGAATCGTGGAAAGTTACCGATTCCGCAAAATATCGGGTTATGGGTTTGGGTATATTGGGGGAGGTCAGCGGGCAAATATGGAAAAATTACAAAGGGATTGAAAAGCTACCGGAAACATTCAAACGGACTGCCTACGGGTTGGACTTCGGATTTACAAATGATGTAACAGCTTTGGTTTTTGTGGGGTTGCTTAATGGCGAATTGTATTTGAATGAATTGATTTACAAAAACGGGTTAGGGCTTGAGGATTTGGAAAAGGAACTAATCAGATCCGGTGTAAAAAAAAGCGACAAAATTATAGCGGATTCCTCAGAACTTTTGGCCATTGATTGGTTTAAAAAACGGGGTTGGAATATCAATACAAGCAAAAAGGGAGCGGGTTCGGTAGTTACCGGATTAAGCATTTTAAACCAATATCAAAAAAATATTACTTTGGATTCTGTAAATATCTGGAGTGAGATTGATAGTTATGTTTGGGTTGTTGATAAGTCAGACGGGCGGGAAAAGAACGTGCCAATAGACAAATACAACCACATTACAGACGCAACCCGCTACGCTTTGCAAGCGTTTGAGAATGCAGGGAGAGCAACGGCAACGGCGTAAAATGTTCCACGTAGAACATTTTTAAATATTTGTAGTTAAAATAAAATAAAATAAATTATATTTGTAAAAAAAATAAGTTATGAGTGAATTTATTAAATTTATTGACGATTCTCGGATAAAGTGCGACAAACTGATATTGACAGCGGAGGCTATTAAATCATCACCTGAAATGACACTTGCATGGCGTTCGCTCCAAATGGCAAAGGCTTGGCTTGGCAAGGCGAAAGGATTTTTTGGTAAAACAAGCCCATATATTACGGTATCAGAAATCGCAATAATCCCAGAAACTGCCGAAAGACACAAAGGAGAATTAAATATCAGTGGCGACAAATTGAAAGATATAAATTCCATAAGGAGCGAAATCGAATCGGTTTTGCTGTCTTTTAAAGATTACGAAAATAAAATGTCGGATAAATATATCAACGAAGTTAATTATGCTTTAAATCACTTAGAAGAGGCTCGGATGTGGTACGGATTTGAATTGGGAAATATGAGAGAATTACACAAAAATAGTAATAAATAAAACTTATGGCACGACCAAAAAAAATAGAAAAACAACAGGAAACGATTATACAAAATGGTGATTCTCTTGAAATGGAATTGCAAAACCTGATAATCGAAGCACAAAAATCCGTAGCAATTGGGCACGAAGGCATGAAGGATAAACTATTTTCTTTTATGTCTGAGTGGGATTCGCTCAGGGTAATTGATAGTAAGCATATACAGACCTTGCATTTTGCGGTAAGACAAAGATTATTAACCACTATCGGGGCGGCTTTTGGACACGTAGCAGTAGCACAATACGAAAAGGAAAGACAGACTAAAATTAACAAACAATCTTAAAAATTAAAGAATCATGGCAGAATTAACGGACATTGGTAGTGTTTTAAAACAAGCGGTTTTCGATGTTTCTCAATTATCATTTACGGCGGTTATGAATCAATCGCAAAGAGACAACGTAATTAAATCCATTCAATCAGCTTACGTTGGATTACTTGGCAATGCAGCGGCGCAGGAAATCGCAACTACTCAGGTAGAAAAAGAGTTTACGGGTGTTACTTATTCTGGAAGTGTAACGGCTACCGGATTTACTACTGGGGATATAGCACCCTCAATAATTGTTGATTCAATCACTCACACAATCGGAACAGGATCATTAAGACTAACCAACGAGGCCGGAATCAAGACGGGGATTCAGGCGGTATTGGATGGATTGAAAGTTGTGTATGATTACGTGCTTTATGCGTATAGCCCCCCGATTACGGCTGGAGACAAGGGGACAATCTTTTTACAAATCGTGGGGTGTTCGTCTGTAATTACGAAACTGAACTACACAGAAAATGCGGTGGCAAAAAATGTTGCGCTTTCGGTTGTAACGCTTGCGGACAAAGTAACTTATACGGATTCCGTAGGGGTTGATACTTATGTAGAAACAGCGACCGCAAAACCCTTAAAGGTTGTAGGTGTTACTTTTTCCGGGATTGGTGCGATTACTTTTGCGGCTCCCGTTGTGGCTACGACTGCGGCCAACGTCATTACAGCGATTAAGGACGCAATAAGTGATAATCGTGGATTTGTTCGTGCGGTTACATTTGAGTATGTAATTGCGGCGGCAAATGCAGAAAATAGCTTTGTGGCATGCTCGGTGCTCGGGTGCTTTGATTCTAT
>CAYZIU010000046.1:0-2463 GCA_964478575.1 uncultured Candidatus Saccharibacteria bacterium
CTCACAAAATATTCACGGAAATAACGGTATAGACATTGCCGCTCCAGTTGGGACATCGATTAAGGCTTCTGCCGACGGAGTTGTTGTGGTAAGTAAATTTAGAGAAGGAAATCCTTGGTTTGGAGGATTTGGAAACTTTGTTGTAATTGAGCACGCTGGTGGAGTAAAAACTCTCTCAGCTCACATGTCAGCAGTTAATGTTTCAGTTGGACAAAATGTTTCCCAAGGTGAGGTTATTGGAAAAGTTGGAAATACTGGAAGATCTACTGGTCCACATATTCACTTCGAAGTTTGGGGAGCGTTCAATCCAGGAAGTGACGGAAGCTGGGCAAACTAAATTAAAACTCGGGTAAAATCCGAGTTTTAATTTTTGGACACCTCTCGGTTTCCAACGCTTCACTGCCTTCCTACACGGGGAAACTCCCGTTTCCCCGATCCCCTTCCCTTCTAAAATATTTTATGACTCTTTTTTTCTATATTGAATTGCAGTCAGAATATCTTCTGGTTCTATATACTCACTCTCTCGCAGATCCGCAATAGTTCTGGCCAACTTTATTATTCTATGGAAACTTCTTCCAGAAAGGTTTAAGTTTCTTCCCGCTTCTTCAAGTGTTTTCAGTGCGTCGTCGCTTGCTCGAGATAGAGTGTGAATATTCTTTGAACTCATTTCACTATTTAGTTTTATGGGAGTTCCAGTAAATCTCTTTTTGGCAAAGCGTCTAGCGCGTACCACTTTTTCTCTTATTTCTTTTGAACTTTCTTTTTCTTCAACCTTTCTTCCCGATAGAGTTTCGAAAGAAACAGTTGGCACATCAACGAAGAGATCTATTCGGTCAACAATTGGACCAGAAAGTTTTCTTCCATATTTTTCCAAATCCATAGCTCGGCAAGTGCAAGGTTTATCCTTTGATCCTCTAAATCCACAAGGACAAGGATTCATGGCTGCCACAAGAATAAATGAAGCTGGAAATATTGCACTTCCCCGAGCCCTTGAAATAGAAACAAATCTATCTTCTAGTGGCTGACGAAGAGACTCAATTACTCTTTTGTCGAATTCCGGAAATTCATCTAAAAACAAAACCCCTCGGTGAGATAAGGTAACTTCCCCAGGGCGCGGATTCGCTCCTCCGCCAATGACTGCAACATATGAAGATGTGTGATGAGGAGAGCGTACAGGTGGATGACTTAGAAAGTCATTTTTTATTGAACCAACAATCGAGTGAATTGCTGTTACCTCTAGTGCTTCTTCTCGAGACAAAGGAGGAAGAATTGAGGAGAGAGCTCGAGCCAGTAGAGTTTTTCCAGTTCCGGGTGGTCCAGACAGAGCGATGTTGTGTCCGCCAGCTGCCGCAATCATCAACGCCCGTTTTGCATTATTCTGTCCCTCAATAAAAGAAAAGTCGGCGTCACTTTCACTTTCAGAAAAGTTAATTTCAGTTGTTGGAAGCGCGGATAAGATTTCTTCCCCTTTCAAATGTTTTATTAATTCGGTTAGATTTTTTATTCCAAAAACAGAAATTTCATCAACCAGTGCCGCTTCTCTAGCAGAATCTATAGATATAAAAATATTTTTGAAACCTTCTTTCTTGGCTGTTTCGGCCAGAGCCAAGGCTCCTCGTACGGGTCTTGTCTCTCCCGAGAGAGAAAGTTCTCCAATAAAAATTGAATCACTTTCTATTTTTGGAATTTCTTCTATTGCGGACAGATATCCTACAGCAAGCGGTAGATCAAAATAAGCCCCTTCTTTCTTTGTGTCTGCCGGAGCGAGACTTGCTACTATTTTGTGATTTCGTTTTGTTGGAGAATCAAATCCAGAATTTTTTATGGCAGAGAGAACTCGGTCTCGTGCTTCTTCCACTGCTTTGTCGGGTAGACCAACAATTGTAAAAGAATAAAGTCCACGAGAGACATCTGTTTCTATACGAACAACGCCGCCTCGCAGAAGTTCTGGTTGGGCGGCGTGTACTAAAGAATACATATTCTTAATTTTATATTACATGTGAGCCTGGCAAGTTTTTGAAGATGGATTTGCTTCAAGCCTGTCTTCTTCTATTTCTTGTGAGCATTCTTCACAAATTCCAAAGTTTCCATTGTCTATTTTTTGTAAAGCTGAAACGATATCCATAAGTCTTCCTTCGAGTACTTCCATTTTTCCCACCCTTTCTTCGAAGTCTTCATCCTTGTCTGCTTCGTCGATTGGGTCAGCTTCTTTTGTGTCAGTATTTGGAACAGTTTCCCAGTCTCCTGTTTCAGTGTTTCTTTTTCCAAATCCTGAAAGCTCTTTTTCTAGGAGGGCTTTTTCTTCTTCAAGCTTTATTTTTAGGTCGTTTATTTTCTCTGTTGTCATAAGATAAGTTTATCAATATGGTAGTTTATTGTCTAGTTTAAGTTTGGCGTCGTTTCAGTAGGCTGTTTATTATACTTAATCTTCTAAATTGAAATTTTTTATGTTAACTACCCCAC
>CAYZIU010000047.1:0-2461 GCA_964478575.1 uncultured Candidatus Saccharibacteria bacterium
TACGAAATCGTAAATCTCTTGGTGTAAATGGGTTAGGGAAGTAGTTTTCTTCAGAGTCTATGTTTATTGTCCAAACGATTGAAAGGGACTTCACTCCTTCTTCATAACTTAATTCTTTATATTCTGGCATTTTTACAAGTTTTTCTTAACTTTACTCTTATTTTTAGGCTTGTCAAATAAACAAAAAACCCGCAAGCGGGTTAAGATTTTATGTGAGAAGAGAAATTTTGTTTGAAACTTTCCACTGTTTTCCATTCTTCTATTTTTTGATCTAGTTTTCCAGATTTCATTTTCCAAAGTTCTATCTGTCCATCATTATAAAAAATTCCATAAGGATAGTGTGGGTTTGAAGTGCCGCATTCAATTGAATAGAAAAAATTATTTTTGAATATAACCATATATTCTATTCCTTTTTTATCTGCTACTTCCTTGAAGGCCTCAAATACCTTTTCATGTAAGTATTTGGCAGCTTCTTCGATTTTTAACAATCTTTTTCTTATATTAGTTATATTTTTCATAGTACTAAAATTTTTCTTAATACTACTTTTTCCCAAGGATTTGTCAATAAAAAGAAAAACGCCTCCGTGAGGAAGCGTTTTTCGTATTGTTGTGCTGATAAGCCGAATTCTGTATCCCACCGAAGTGGGATGATATACATCTATCTCCGATTATTGTTACCAATAACCTCTAGCGACTCTCCCTTCGATTTCTCTCGGGGCACGGTCTTGCACGCGCGTAAGCATTTTGCCGGATCGTTTCTGTTCGCAGCTCTATCCCACCAAAGGCGGGACGATGGGCGTTACCCACTACGTTTAATCAACCAAAGTTGAATGCGTGTTCGGACTTTCCTCACCACTCGACAAGCGAATGGCGCGTATATCTGGCACGAGGTGAGTATATAACATTATCTGTTTATTGACAAGAGCTGTTTTGTATGATATATTATAAAAAAGCTTATATTATGAAAAAAATCAGTATTCTGTTCTTTGAGGGAACAACCTTTCCAGATAATCATCAAAGTTATGATCTTATAATATTTGAAGATGTTTCTTCAAGTAGTGAAGGGTTGGAAATACAAATTAAAAATCAGGAGATATTCTTTGAAGTAGAAGACCTCTTCTTTGATGAAATGATGGGTGAAATTAATGGATGGTTTATAACTGTTATGTCGAAAGAAGAGGTGTTAAGTAGTCTTAAGACTAAATTCGAGACTGTTGTAACAGAATCTGACATGCAACCTCAGTTTTTAGGAGGAAGAAGGCAGGTAACAAAATTTGGAGGCAGTGAAATTCCTTTAAATTAAAGATAAACCAATATATAAGCCCGGCTAACCACCGGGTTTTTTGTTTTTCTTTTAAAAAACTTAACCCCGTAGTGAATTTTGGCGATGCGCGAAGCGTGTAATAAAATTACTTCGCCAAAATCTACTACGGGGTTGACAAAACAGTTTTAATTTGCTATCATCCTTGTGTGAGTCGTTATTCCAACGATTTATTAAAACAAATGCCTATCGTGAACCCCAGCTTCGGCTGGGGTTTGCGTTTGTACGATTAAGGTTTTGTTTTGTTGCACTAAAAATCTCAATAAGGTAACATTCTATTCAGAGGAGATCTCTCTTCATGGTAAACGGCAGCGCTCACATAGGCATTTGTGTTGGAGTTATGCTCCCGTTTACCTTGAAGGTAGGTGTCTCATAAATTTTCCCGCTTTGCGGGATTTTTATTTTACTCTTTTTTCGTAAAAAATATTTTTAGAATTGTTTTTAATTTTTAATAATAATTATTTTTTTATTTTAAAAAACTTTTTAAATTAAATTTATTTTTTTATTTTTATTTTTTTGTTGCAAAGTTATCCACAGATTTTTTCTAAATGTTCTTGCTAATAGTGTTTGATAATTGAGATAATTAAATTATCAAGGATGACACAAGTGATTATGAAAAAATATTTTTTATAAACACGGTCGAGTCGTTCTTATGACTTATAAGTCCACACCAAAAAAAATTTTATGGCAGCAAAAAAGAAAGCAGCTAAAAAAGCAACAAAAAAGACAGTTAGAAAAGTTGCTAAAAAGCCAGCAAAGAGAAAGAGCGCAAAGAGACAATAGTCTTTTGCTAGAAAAAATGACCTCGCCTATCGGGGTTATTTTTTTTGTCATTTTATGCTAGAATGCCTTAATCTATGGGTTTAAAAAGCTTATTTTCCTCTGACACACGAGAGGCAATAGAAAGAAAGTATAAGAAAGAGTTGTCTCTGACAGCTTCTTTTGAGGAGACACTTTCTTCTCTTTCTGACGCCGAATTAAAAGAGTCATCTTTGAAACTTAAAGAAAGAGTTATAGGTGGAGAGAGTCTTGAAGATGTTTTACCCGAAGCGTTTGCTCATGTTCGTGAATCTGCAAAGAGATCTCTTTCACAACGTCATTATGATGTTCAAATAATCGGAGGAATTGTTTTGCACCGAA
>CAYZIU010000048.1:0-2389 GCA_964478575.1 uncultured Candidatus Saccharibacteria bacterium
AACCGATGACCTCCTCATTGCAAATGAGGCGCTCTACCAACTAAGCTAAGGGCCCAATATTTTTATTTTAACAACTGACTAATTCCCATCAAAACTAAAGGCGCTCTACCAAAGCCGACGATTCTGTCGGCTCCCCGTACTTCCGACATTAAGAAGTCGGAACGTCGGGGCTAAGCTTCCGCCAAAGGACGGATCAGCCTCTGGCTGAAAGGGCCCAAGTTCCTCTATATTAGCAAAGTATAAGAAAAACTCAATAGCTGAAAGCCCCGAGGATACGGGGCTTTTGTACTAGATCAAATTCTCTTTATCTTTCAGATATGCCCCACTTATCAGCTCCTTTATTTTATTTGGACTTTGGACATCGGGAATTACGAAAACATCATCACTTCCCGCTGTTTGCACCTTAACATTTCCAATTCCAAGAAGAGTCCAAAGAACTCCCTTTATTTCCACTGAAACATCTTGGACCTTATCAATATGCAAAGCTGAGACCTGTCGGGAAAAAAGTCCGTTTTGATTTATATCTATTATTCTCTTGTCTGTGATTGTCCAAGTATCCAGATAATAGTCAGTCCAAGAAACATACATAACAGTCCAGATCACGAGAACCCACAGATAATAAAGAATCTTCAAAAAATAAATAAACTGCTGTCCTTCAATGTTTACAATTCCAGAAAAGAAATAGTAGAAAACGATTGGAAAAACAATCGCTCCGATAAATCCCAGAATACTGAAGACGAAAACAATCGGATGACGATGGATTACCTTTATTATTTTTTCATCAGAATTTATTGTTTCCATAATATTTACCAGTTTCTAATTTGTAAGAAAATCATTGCCAAAATCTGAACGAAAACCAGACCGAAAACAACAGCGCTAGATATTCCGACAATCCTCGCCTTCCCGTACCACATCCAGTGCAAGAACGCGACAATCGAAATAACCAGACAAAGTGAGACAATAATAAGCACGCCGATTGTTAAGTGATTCTTCGAAATAAGATTCAAAAATTCCAAAACTGGCCCCGAAAAATCCGCTCCGGGAGAAGTAGTATTAAAAGAGCTTGTGGCAATCTCTGCAAAATCAACATTCAAGTCAAAATTTAAATAATCCATAATTATCTTCTACAAATATCTTTAATTATATAATTTAGAAGCTCCTTCTCTCCTACTCCCACTGACTGCATTGATTTCAGTAAGTGCTCATCCTCTCCGAAAGACAAGCCAGTATCAACTCGGTCAAAGAATACTCCGCGTTTCGGGTGAACTTTCAAATCAAAAAAAGCATGTCCTCTAATACCAAGTGACTTAAAAATATTCTTCGTTTTTTCTTTTATCTCTTCAGCAAGGTTTCTGTCCAAAACATGTGGGCACTTCTTCAGGTTCCCTGATTCATCTTCACAGAGCATAATCGGCAAAGTATAAAGTTCTTCCCCTCTGAAATTCTCAAAAACTCCAACTCGAAGTCTCTCTCCACTGTTCCACTCTTCAACAATACCTTCCTGATAATTCTGAAAAAATTCTTCTAAAACAGAAACCAGCTGAGGAAAGCTCTTCGCTCTCCACTCATCTCTTCCGAAAGAATGAACTGGTTTTATAATCCAAGGCGGAGAATACTTGGCCGAAATAAATCGAGCCATCTCCAGATATTTATTTTCAAAAGAATCATAATCCGAAATAGAAATTTTTTCTCTCGTTAGAGGATTTTCTCCCATTGATCGGATGTAGTCATCGAACATAACAGAATTATTGGCAATAACACTAGAAGTCCTATCTGCGCCATTAGTCTTTATGCCAAAATCTCTGAACGTATCTGCCAGAAAACCTGAATGTGCCAACTCACCTTTCAGAGAATTGAAAAGAACATCCACTTCGTGCGCCAGACTTCTCGGATCAATAGACACACCACGACGGAGCCACTCTCCCCCTTTGCTTAAAACAATATCAATAGGTTCGATTTCTTCAGCAAAGTTTTTTCTGATGGCATTAATAAAAGTCGATCCATCTTCCATAGATTTTTCAAACTCTTTTTCCATTCCTCCACGGAGGACTCCAACTTTTAACATGTTTATATTTTACATTCTTTAGAGTCTGTTTGCTAGCCAAGAAATGCGCGACTTCTCTTTTCTCGATGATAACGAACAGCGAAACGATGCGCTTCAGCGTTTATATTTATAATTTCCAGAGAATATTTATCTATAATATTTTTGTTTCCAATTATAGCCTTAGCTTTGTGACGATCGTCTTTTACAACACTGACAACATCAATCTTGAGATCTTTTTCTTTCAAAACACTTAAAGCAACTTTTCTATTTGTTTCGTTTCCATCAACCACAATCAAATTCGGCAGTGGCCATTCTGGGTGATTTAATCTTCTAGATAAAACTTCA
>CAYZIU010000049.1:0-496 GCA_964478575.1 uncultured Candidatus Saccharibacteria bacterium
AAACCAATGAAAATAGCCAGTGAGTACCATCTTCCATCTACTAAACTTTGACTGTACATTTGGTGTCGTCACAATCAATACTCCACCTGGCACGAGCATAGCACATGCATCTCGAAAAAGCTTCCAGGGATTTTCCACATGTTCTATGATCTCTGCACACACAACAATGTCAGACTGATTTGGCTCTAGTGGAATATGCAGACTACTGTTGAGGTCAAACTTAATATTTCTTTCATCTGGTTCTGTAATCTCTATATCGAGATTGTACACGTCAAATCCAAGCACTCTAAAGATATCAGACACTTGTCCTGTCCCTCCACCAAGATTTACAAGTGTTTTCTTATCAGGAAATTCAATTTGTCTTTTTTTTAGCTCGAGCACAATGGTTTCTAGTACCCCTGGGGATGCGTGACAATAGAGTGAATCAACGAAATAGGTGCGAAACCCATACACGAGGCTCCTTTCATTGTGCGCAAATGTTTTTTTTAGTTCTATA
>CAYZIU010000049.1:506-2345 GCA_964478575.1 uncultured Candidatus Saccharibacteria bacterium
GACGTACACGTCATAAATTGAGTTTTTCTAAGAAATTTTTTTATATTGTTTTTTATAAATTGTTTCATATTTATTTTTTTGCAATCACAATATAGCCTAAAGTAATCCAAGTATTCTTTGTGAGAAAATCAAGCAGAATCGACATCGATAAAATTGGAACAAATACAAATATCGATAAAAGAAACTTGAACAATGTACTCCTGATTTTTAGGCTTTCAAAAACATATGCGCACACAAGTTGTCCTGCTGTACCAAAAACACCATTTGTGTGCTGTATACTTTCCACATCGAATCCATATTGTTTAAGCACGCGCTCATGCTCGAATCTGGTATATCTACGAAAATCATATGGCACCTCGTGCTCATTCCAGACAAATGGCATGGTCAAATATAGCTTACCACCTTTCATTATGACTCGATTCATTTCCTGTATGAGTCGCTCTGGGTCAATCGAATGCTCAAGCACCTCAGTACAAATGACTGTATGAAATTTGTTGCTCTCATAAGGGATATTAACTCCGTCAAAATACGTATCCACTACTTTATCTGTGTCTGGATGACCTCCCCCTTCAATATCAATACCCATATATGTCATCTCTGAGAACAAATCCTTGTATGGCTTCATACCACACCCTACGTCAAGAATGACAGCACCCCTCGGGATAGTCATGGCAAATTGTTTTATATATTTATAAAGATTGTATCGGAATACAAAATACGGATTAAATAAAATGGAATACCACCGTGGACGAAAAAAATGGTCTTCTATAAATTCTTTCTTTGACTTCATATTAAGACACTAATGTTTTGTATAAATCCATATATTCACGTAGCATACTATCTTTATTAAAGTGTATCTCAACACGTTTTTGATTATTCTCTGCAATTCGCTCCATATCCGCGACAGACTTTTCCAAAAAAAACTGAATTCCCTTTACAACACCTTCCACAGATGTATACGGTGCAATATATCCATGCTCTTTATGGATGACAGCCTCTGGAATACCTCCTGTTTCAAAACTAACGATTGGTAAACCACAGCTCATAGCTTCAAGTACGACAAGTGGAAAATTGTCTGCGAGTGTGGTTGTGATAAGCATATCAGAAGCTGAATAGTACTGGTTGAGCACCGCGTTGTCGACATAACCTTCATATCTAGTATTTGTGTGAGTGTCTGAAAAAACTGACTTATCACTATTGCCCACACACAAAAAAAGAACATTCGAATTATTCTGAAATTGTGTGATTACTTGCATAGTATATGACCAACCTTTCCAAGGATTAGACAAACCTCCATCAGCAAGAAATAGAATTATTTTTTTATTCTGAGGAAGATTCAGCACTTCTCGTGACACATGCTTGTCAAGGCGTTTGAATTTTTTTGTATCCACCCCATTATATATGAGAGAGATTTTTTGATTTCCAAGTGCACTTTTTTCTACTCGCTTTTTTAGCCACATTGACGGCACGACAATATTGAATTTAGACTGATCGTACAACTCTTTTTTGTTCTTTCGTATTTGTTTTTCATTATGCCACAATAATCTTGGAGGTACGTTTTTATTTGAACAATCAAAAAAACCATCAGTCATGGACGTCCCCTCAAAGGTGTAGGCACAGTGGGGAGTAATTGCCCATTCGTCATGCAATGTCCACACAACAGGCTTTATAAGTGACATCTCTTGTAATGTAGAAAGTTTAAAAAATCTACCATGCAAATTATGCGCATGAACTATATCAGAATTTTTAAATGCTGTCGTTTTTAGAATCCAATCAGTGTCATACAACTTTTCAGTAGAAAGTAAGAATGAAAGATATCTACGGAACATTTTCCTCTGG
>CAYZIU010000050.1:0-2296 GCA_964478575.1 uncultured Candidatus Saccharibacteria bacterium
ATTTTTTGTTTATTTTAAAAACAAACCCAAGAAACTTTACTTGACAAAGTCAGATTTATGTGATACCATACAAATAGATGCGTAAAAAATTATACATACAACTCGGACGATTTGAGGCAGCCGCAGAGCTGTAACCTCTAACCGACCTAGACTGAAAAGTCATTGCGGACAAAGCCGCCAATACCCCACCTTCAATGCGTGGGGTTTATTGCTTTTTCTTAAACACTCCCAATCTCCCCATTCAAAAACCTATTGCAGGGCGACGGCCCGGAAATGAGAAATCCGCCAGCTGGCGGATTTCGTGTTTTTGAATGGGGAAATTAAAAAACTGGTTTTAAATAATTTTCTTACGCTTCACAGCTAACACAAACATTATCCTCAGAAACAACAGTTACTTTTGGTTTCTTTGAATCCATCTCTTGAAGTTTCTTTCTTCCGAACTGTTGAGCAGCATTCATACTGTGCTGATAGTAGAGAGTTTTAATTCCCTTCTCCCAAGCGTATAGGTAAAGTGAGTTAAGATCTTTTGCAGAAATACTTGGGTCAATCATAATGTTTAGAGATTGTGCTTGATCAATATATTTCTGACGATCAGCAGCCTGGTCGATTATTACCTTTTGATCTATTTCGGCAAAAGTTCTAAATACAGCCTTCTCCTGATTTGTTAAGAATTCTAAATGCTGGACTGAACCATCCTTATCACGAATACTACTCCATACTTCTGTTGTATTCATTCCCTTTTCTTCCAGAAGTTTTTCTAGTGTTGCGTTTTTAATAGTTACTTTCATTTTGTCTACATCTTTTACGAAAATGTTAGACATAAGAGGTTCAATACTTTGGGACACTTGTCCCAAGATAAATGCACTTGAAGTAGTTGGGGCAACAGCAAGAAGTGTTGTGTTTCGGCGACCGTATCCTTTTAGAACTTCAGGCTCACCATATTCTTTTGCCATATCTTCCGAAGCCTTGTATGCCTTTTCTTTAATTGTTTTAAATATTTCCTCATTGAGTCTCATTGCCTCAGGACTCTCGAATGGAATGTTGTTCTCTTGAAGAAAAGTATGCCAACCTAATACTCCAACTCCTAGAGCGCGATGTTCTTTGGCAAACTTATATGCTCGTTGCATAAAGTAAAAAGCAGAATTTTTGTGAGGATCTTCACTATCTCTGAAGCTCTCAAGTCTCTTTATAAAATCAGAAATAACTGTATCAAGGAATATTGCTAGAGTTTCAACAGCATCAGTATCTTTCCATTCATTATAGTGACGAAGGTTGATTGAAGAAAGGCAGCAAACAAAAGAAATATCATCAGCGCTTGGTAGAGCAATCTCAGAACAGAGGTTACTTCCATGAATTTTCATCTTTTTATCTTTATAAACATCAACTGTGTTGTTGTTGATAGTATCACTGAAGAGAATATATGGATATCCTATTTCTGTTCTTCGTTGGATTATTTTGGCCCAAATCTTTCTCTTCTCTTGATCACCATCAATCATAGATTTCAACCACTCATCCCCCACGGTTATAGCATAAGTTGATTCTTGGATTGGATGACCCTCTTTTCCGATATTTAAAAATTCTTCAATGTCACCGTGTTCAACCGGAAGATATGGAGCACAATGTCCACGACGCATTGATCCTTGGCTGACGATATTAATAAGTCCATCAAAAAGTTCCAAGAAATGAACTGAACCAGAAGAGTGACCGTTGTCCTTGATGATTGAACCACGAGGACGAAGTCCTCCGAGACAGACAGAAGTTCCTCCTCCATATTTTGTCATCATACCAACTTCAGCATGAGTATAAAGAATACGAGACATATCATCATCAACATAACTACCGAAACAGCTGATCGGAAGTCCACGAGGGTGACCATAGTTTGCCCAAACAGGAGTCGAGAGAGAATAAAAGCCCTTCGACATGTAGTCGTAGAACTTATCGGCAAATCCAGGCTTATTTAGATGCTTCTCAGCAACTTCAGCGATTTCGCGAATGCGCTCTTCAGCCGTCACGTTACCCACGAGATATCCATTTGATAAAAATTTTCTACTGTTTTCGTTTAGCCAATACATAATATGTCTTTAATTTATTCTGGTAATAATTATTTCTTAAAAGAGATCGTCGCTTGTTATGCTCTTATTCTTTTTGTTGTAATTGATGGATTTTTTATTGAAAAAATCTCCATGCTTTGTTCCGATAACCTCATCATAAAACCAATCTGATTCTTTAAGAAGCGCTTCATCTGTGTCAAAAATCTTTCTGATACCGATGCTTTGAAGTGAGTTATTAAACCTTT
>CAYZIU010000051.1:0-527 GCA_964478575.1 uncultured Candidatus Saccharibacteria bacterium
GCACAAAAAAACTGAAGCCACTTTTATTAGGCCGTCTCATGAGAGACTCCAGTTTGATAGACAAAAGTTTCCTGTTGGAAAGACAGAGTCATCTTGGTTTGTACCCCTTGATGTTCAGTTAACATTCTCTGTGTATAAAGGAAAGGTTTTAAGAAGATTTAAAGTACTTGCTGAAAAAAATAATTCAAAAAGCCCGATCGTTTTTCTATCCAAGGTTTTTGAATTATTGAAAAACTTTTTCAAACAAATTATTAAAATGGTTCTAATTCGTCTTAGGTTTGGATCAAAAGATCTAGTTCCTTTTAAGTATGATATTTATCGTCTTTATGGAATTCTGGTCCATTTGTCTTTTGTTATAAAAAGGTACACCTTTTTGATTACAGGATATAAAAATTTATGGAAATAATAATAAAAAGAAGTAAGGAATATTGGGATAACTCCTTTAAAAAGGGTAGATGGGATAGGCTTCTTGATAAAGAAAGAGAGAAGAACACTTCTTTTATTGCAAGATTGATTCTAGAAGACAA
>CAYZIU010000051.1:537-2080 GCA_964478575.1 uncultured Candidatus Saccharibacteria bacterium
AGAGTGTTAAGGTTCTAGATATTGGATCTGGTAACGGCGCTCTTGCAGACTACCTTTTGCCTGGAAAATCTAAATATTACGGCGTAGACATATCAAGTGAAGCGCTTAATTTAATTAAGGATAGACATCAAGAGGCGGTTATTATTTCCGCTGATATTAATGAACTGGAAAAGATCGACATAAAAGAGCATTTTGACTATATAGTTTTAAATGAAGTTCTGTACTATATTTATCCAATCGGTATTTTGAGGAGGTTAAAAAGATTTTCAAACAAAGACACAAAGGTGATAATCTCGATGTATAATTCTATAAGAAATAAACTAATTTGGCTTTCCATTTTTAGAAGGGCATTAGCTAGACACGTTGTTTCTGATGAAAAAAGAGGTGTTTCTTGGACAGTAAAAGTATTCTCATATGAAAGATAAAAAAATGTTTCTAATATTTCACGGAAGATTTCCTAGCGAAAAAGCGGCTAGTCTTTTTGCCGGTAAAAGTGCTGAGTCTTTTGCAAGAGAGGGAATGGATGTAACACTCATCGTGCCACGGAGATTCGGGAGGATTAAATCGGATCCTTTTGAATATTTTTCTTTGGAGAAAAATTTTGAAATAAAATATTTGCCAACTGTAGACTTGTTTTCTACTCCTTTTTTGAAAAGATTTGCTTTTAGGGTTAGTTTGATTTTCTTCTCTTTTACAACTCTTGGTTTTGTTTTTGGTGCCGGAAAAGCAAAAGATTCTATAATCTATTCAAACGAAACATTACCACTGATGTTTTTATCTATGTTTTCAAAAAATTGTTTTTATGAGATGCATGACTTTCCTGAAAAGAAGAAAAATTTCTATAAGAAGTTATTTTTCTCAGTTAGAGGAATAATAGTTCACAATCGCTGGAAGATGGAGAATATAAAAAAAGAATTTGGAGTTCCTGATTCGAAACTATTCTATGAGCCAAACGCTGTTGAGCTTGAGCAGTTCGATATAAATATTTCAAAAGAAGAGGCAAGGGGAAAGCTCGGTTTGCCTCATGACAAAAAAATAGTTGTCTACACTGGGCACTTGTATGGTTGGAAGGGAACGGATACGCTCGCTCGCTCCGCTAAACTTTTAGGGGATAATATTCTGGTTTATTTTGTTGGCGGGACCAGTGACGATGTCTCCAAGTATCAAGACGAATTTGAGTCTAAAAATACTATTTTTGTCGGTAATAGGAAACACTCAGAAATTCCGCTTTGGCAGAAGTCAGCTGACCTTCTTGTTATCCCAAATTCAGCCAGAGAACCGATCGGAATGTTCTACACTTCACCCATGAAGTTGTTTGAGTATATGGCTAGCAAAACCCCTATATTGGCCTCCCTGGTGCCCGCAATTGAGGAACTTGTTGATCCGTCTTCCGCTTTTTTCTTTGAGCCTGACAATGAGGTGGATTTGAAGGAAAAAATAGATATAGCTTTAACTGATGATTCTAGGGAATCAAAGGCATTATCGGCTTACAATAAAGTGTTAGAATTTACTTGGCAAAAAAGAGCCGGGAGAATAATGCGAT
>CAYZIU010000052.1:0-2036 GCA_964478575.1 uncultured Candidatus Saccharibacteria bacterium
TGAACATGAGATGAAAGTTCCAGTCCCGTCACGTCTTTCTCGAATAACCAATTTGCCACCAAGAACTTTTTTCTTTCTTTTTCCTTCTGGTTGTGGTAATCCACATAACGGGCACATTTCTCCTGTTTCTTTTGGTCCTTCGAGTTCATTTCCCTCCATAGTTTTAGCTCCGTCGCAGTCTGGATATTTCGAACAAGAATAAAATTTTCCAGCTCGCGAGAGTTTAATAATCATTTCACTTTCACATTTTGGACATTTAATATCACTTGGAGCTTCTCCCATATTTGTGGCTTTTGCTAATTTATCTTTTTCTTTTACTTCTTTTTGAAATGGAATATAAAAATCACTTAATGTTTTAACATACTCTCTTTTGCCATTTGAAATATCATCAAGCTCGTCTTCCATTTCGGCCGTGAAAGTATCACTAATATAATTTGCAAAGTTATTTTCTAAAAAACTTGAAACCACGTCTCCGGTATCAGTGGGGAATAATGTTCTCCCTTCTTTTTTTACGTATCCTCTGTCTTCAATTGTCTTCATTATTGAGGCATAAGTAGACGGTCTTCCGATTCCTCTTGATTCAAGTTCTTTGATTAATCCAGCCTCGGAATAACGGTTTGGTGGCTCAGTAAATTTCTCTGTACTATTTAATTCCAAGAGATTGAGCTCTTCTCCTTTTTCAACTTTTGGTAATTCCACATCCTCCCCGCGAGCGCCACTATCACACTTTAACCATCCTAGGAAAAGAACTTGTGATCCATTAGTTGCAAAATCAGGAAATTCGAAATTTTTCGTTCCGGTGCTCTTAGTAATAGTGTTTTTTGTGATATTGGCAATTATTTTTGTCTTTAATAATTTTGCATCTGACATTTGAGAAGATACAGCTCTTTCCCAAATTAATTGGTAAAGTCTTTTTTGATCTTCATTTATACCTGCATTTAATTCTTCGACATGGGTTGGCCTGATAGCTTCATGAGCTTCCTGAGCATTTTTTGATTTAGTTTTATAGAAATGTAATTCAGCATATTCTTTCCCATATTTTTTTTCGACTAATGAAAGAATTTGATTTTGGGCTTGAATAGACAGATTTGTACTGTCGGTACGCATATAGGTGATGAACCCCGCTTCATATAATTTTTGGGCAGTTTGCATTGTTCGAGAAGGGGAGAATCCTAATCTTGAACTAGCAGTTTGTTGTAAGGTCGATGTGGTAAATGGAGCACGGGGGGATCTTTTTTGTTCACTTGCTTTTATGTCAGTAACTATCCATTTTTCTTTTTTCCCTAATTGTAAAATTTGCTCAACTATTTTTTCATCACGAGGTTCATCAATGCAAGATAAAGTTAATTTTTCTTTATTAAAAATTCCTTCGAGTGTCCAATATTGTTCTGGAATAAAAGCTCGAATTTCTCTTTCTCTTTCCATAATTATTCGAAGAGCTGGTGATTGAACTCTACCAGCAGATAAACCATAGCGGACTTTTTTCCAGATTATGCCAGATAAGTCGTAGCCAACTAAACGATCAAGAACCCGTCTTGCTTCTTGAGCTTTGACCAAATTTGAATCAATATCTCTAGGATTAAGAAGAGCCTCTTCGACTGCTTCTTTAGTAATTTCATGGAAGGTAACTCTTTTAATTGGAGCTTTAATTTTTTTGTCATTGTCTAATAATTCTTTTAAGTGCCATGAAATTGCTTCTCCTTCACGGTCCGGGTCAGTTGCGAGCATTATGTCTGTGGCTTTTTCAGATAATGACCTTAATTCACTGACAACTTTTTCTTTACCTTTTGATATCTCGTAATGAGGAACGAAACCAGCGGGGATATCGATGGCGTCTTTATTTGATTTTGGTAAGTCGCGGATATGTCCAACAGAAGCACGCACGGTATATGCGCCGTCTAAGTATTTTTCAATAGTTTTTGCTTTTGAGGGTGACTCAACGATTAAAAGTTTCATATATTAGTTTCTAGGTTCTAGTGATTAGTTGCTAGCTCCTTTAGACAAGAATTACATGAAATCATTTTTTTTGCAAATAT
>CAYZIU010000053.1:0-2011 GCA_964478575.1 uncultured Candidatus Saccharibacteria bacterium
AAATCTTCTCCAGGCATAATTATTTTTGGTGTTTGGGGCAGAAGTGCGAACTTCTACCGCCGATTATTTCTCTCTTTATAATACCATTACATCCTTTTAAATTACACTTTTGCCCTGTTTTCCTGTAGGCATTGTGGCTCATGTGGAATTTGCCGTGTTCTCCGTCTATATTTCTGTAGTCACTGGTTGAATCTCCACCGAAATCAATTCCTTTTTTTAGAACCGAGACCATGGCTTTGTATATCTTAGGGAACTCGTCCTTTTTTATTTCAGAAATTTTTCTTTTTGGGTTTATGCCGGCAAGCCATAGAAGTTCATCAGAATAAATATTTCCAACACCAGAGACAATAGACTGGTCTAGAAGAACACTTTTTATTTTTCCAGTTTTCTTTTTTAGTAGTCGCTCTTTTAGTTTTAGAGCAGTGAAAGATTTTTCTAGTGGTTCGGGGCCGAGATGAGAGAGGTGTTTGGACTCTTTTATAAGAGAAGTTTTTTCAATAGCGATTTTTCCAAATTTTCTGGTGTCACAAAAAGCCAGGTGCTTGCCGTTGTTTAAAACAAAGACTGCTCGAACAAAACGATTATAGGGGTCATGCAGACTGTCTCTTTCGTCTTTTGTTGGTTTCCAGACATTGTTCTTTTTGTCATACTCATACTTTCCGTAAATTAAATGCCCCGTCATTTTTAAGTGAATCAGAATTGTTTCTCCGTTTGAGATGTGTATTAATATATTTTTTGCTCTTCTTTCGGCCTCAATAATATTTTTGCCAACTATTCTTTTTTTAAAATCCAAAAAATATTTTGGGCTCTTTATTGTTTCTCTTTGGCGAGGATCTTTTGTTTTTAGGTTTGTCCAAACATCAATAACCTGGAGTCCTTTCACCGTTCTGTTTAGTCCGTTTACAGTTGTTTGTACTTCGGGGAGTTCAGGCATGCCAATAGGTTATAGGGAATAGCGAACAGGGGCAAGCTTTGACAAAAGAAAATTTTTATGTTACTTTAATAAAAATTTAAAAAATGAAAATATTAGCCGTTTTTCTTTTGGTTATTGGTTTTTTATGCCCTTCTTGTGAACAAAAGAAGGCTGAACCTACAATTTATATTATTTCTTCCAACTCAAGCTGGACAGAGAAAGCTTTTACTTTTTCAAAGAAACTGGCCGACTCACTTGAAAACGATGGAGTAAAATTTTATTTTACTCATGAGAGTTTGAATAAAAGAGACATATTAGATGGCGAATGGAAAGGTATTAAAAATAGTGAAAATCTCACTCTTGTTTGCACTGATGAAAGACAGACAAGTAGAGACTTTAAGAAACACTATGAATCGTCTTATTCTTCTATTTTTGCTCAACAGACAAATATTATAAATAAATATTTTTCTGATGTTTGCAAAGAATCAGGGATTGAGCCGGTTGTTCCGTTATGGGACACTCCAAAAGCAGATTCTTTACAAGGTATTGTTGTGCAAAGATTTTCTACAGAGCCGATTTTTGTGGAATATAAAGATAGGCTTAACTTCTTGAATCAACCAAACGATAAAGTTTTAAATCTTTGTTTGGTTTCACATCAAGAAAAAAGTAGCTGCATTGTGAGATATGATGATGCTCACTCTTTTTGGCTCCAAAAGGAATTAGAAAATAGAGGGATTGGATATAAATATTTTTATATAGGAAATCCAAAAGATAATTATGGAAAAGAGCGCAAGTATTTTCTTTTACTAATGTCTGCTTCTTGGGTTGTTGGAGAGTTTTAAATATTCCGCCATAGAGGGCGGATTTTTAGTTAAAGTTTTTTTGACCCAGTATTTTTAGGGCCTCTTTTACTCGAGCGCTTGTGCCGGTTGTGTTTTCTGAAATTTGTTTTAGTGCACCTCGGGCGTCTTCTCGTGAATAACCAAGTTCTTCAAGAACAGCCACGACATCAGTTTCTCCTGACAATTCTCCATATTCTGCCGTATGACCAAGAAGAGCTAGCTTATCTCTAAGTTCAATCACAATCCTCTCCGCAGT
>CAYZIU010000054.1:0-1892 GCA_964478575.1 uncultured Candidatus Saccharibacteria bacterium
GTAGTACGGAAATTTGCAGCGTTTCATTATTATTAGAACGTTTTGCGGACGCTGCCGACGTTGCACTAATTGAAAATTCAGGTTTAAACTGTTTCAATAATGTATAAGAATAATTCACATTTCAATTTTCATTCTCTTATGATTAGATTAATTTTTTCTATTATCGTTCTTGCTTTTGCGCTTCTTTCATGCAGACAATCAGAGCCAAGCCCGATTTTGGGAAAGTGGCAACCGGACACAAATTTAAAAACAATCGTGGTTTTTTCTGATTCTCTCTATTTTCATACGTGTAACGGGGTAACGGCAAGTCCGTATAAATTAGAAAACTACGGAAAGGAATTAACCATTAATGATAGGGTTGCCTTTCTGTTTTACTTTGATGACAAAATAAGAGTATCTGAGGCGGGAAAGAAAACCGTAATTTTGCAAAAGATAAAATAAAAATGTTCCACGTGGAACACTAATATAAATAGCAATGGCAGATAAAGTTATAGGAATTAAAATCGTTTTGGATGGGGAGCAAAGTTTGAGCGACCTCGACAAAGAGTTGATAAAAGTCAATAAGGAATTAAAGTTGATGCAAGCGCAGCAAAAAGCATTAAACAAAGACTTTGAAAATGTAGATAAAAGTACTAAGGCATACGATGACCTACTGAAAAAGGAAATTGACCTAAAACGGCAAATCAAAGAAACAAGTACGGCGCAAAAAGAACTTAATAAAACCTTTGAATATACGAAGGTGGCGGCGGGTTCGTATAACGAATTACAGGGAGAATTAAGGCAATTAACGAAAGAATTTAAAGCACTATCAGAGGCGGAAAGAAACGCCGACGTAGGGAAAAACACGGTTAATAAAATTAACGAACTTAAAACGCAGCTAAAAGAACTTGACAAAGGAATAGGAGATAATTTCCGGAATGTTGGTAATTATACCGAATCCATAAATGCAAGTTTGGGCAATTTCAAAGCGGGCTTTGCAGACGTTTTCAATGTGTTTTCGGCTGCGGGGGCGGGTGCTTTTGCCGCCAATGCTGTAATGGACTTTGTAAAAGGGTCAGTAACTGCATTCAATGAGGCTGAAAACGCAGCGGCTCAACTTGAAAATGTGATAGTAAATATCGGGGGTGAAAGTAGTGCAGCGTTTGAACGGTTACTTACCCAGGCGGATGAACTTGAGGCAAAAACATTTGGATTTACCGCCGAACAAATACAAGAGCAACAAGCGGCTTTATCTGTTTTCGGTTTGACCGTTGCCGAAATTGAAAAACTTACTCCCTTAATTTTGGATTATGCAACGGTAACGGGTAAAGACTTGAATACAGCTACGGGGGACGTAACTAATGCGCTATTAGGAAAAACGAAAGCGTTGCAAGAGGTTGGAATATCTTTGGATAAAGATAATATTTCAGTTGAAACACTTACGGCATCGCTCGAAAGATTTGGGGGGAGCGCGGAGCGTGCGCTTGATGTAGGGACGAATAAATTAGAAGTACTTAGTGATACAGTCGGAAAGGTTCAAGAATCCGTCGGGGGGTTTATCGCTAACTACCTTATTAAGTTAATCAGAATCTTTGATTTTGTGGGAGAATCTGTGGATGGGGTTTCCCGAAAATTTAAGGCATTCGGGCCCGCTTTACAAGTTTTTGGTCAAACCCTTGTATCTGTGTTTTTACCGTTCACTGCGATTATAGATGTTTTGGATAGTGCTGTTTCAAAGGTTCAGCAACTTACCGGAATAGGTCAAAAAACCGTTACAAAACTTGGGAGGGGTAGTGGCGGCGGGCTGCTTGATAATTTCGCCTCCGGTGTTTCCAATATTGTAAAGGGCAATCTTTCGGGCGGCGACGGTGGTACGGGCAACGGGTCAAACAGTACCGGAAACCCTGAAAAAA
>CAYZIU010000055.1:0-1823 GCA_964478575.1 uncultured Candidatus Saccharibacteria bacterium
ATAATTTATTTATTTCAACAAAACACCCTTGGTCAGGGTGTTTTGTTTTTTATTTTTGATAATTCTAAAAATAATAAACAGAACAACGAAGATTAGAACTGCATTAATAAGCAAGTTTGTTCTAATGCTGGCAAAACTAATGTTACCCAAAATATCCACGGTAATTAGGAGGTAAGAAAGTAGAATATTTGCAAAGAAGGCTGGAAGAAATCCAATTAATGGAAAAATTGAAAACAAAATAATAACTCCTCCCAAAAGCATGACTGCCGGCAGAATTGGAACAATTAGAATATTGGCCGGAAGAGAAATCACAGAAAATGTCCCTGTTTTTATTAAAAGGAGAGGAAGAACTGCAATCTGGGCCGAGATAGTTGCAAGAACGGTATCCCGAAGAAACTTTTTCTTTATCCATTTAAAATACCTCTCGATTCTGTCTGGAAAGATAATAAGCCCCAAAGTTGCAAGGGCGGAAAGCTGAAATGACAAATCATAAACTAAAATTGTTGGGTTTATCAAAACCATCGCGAAAACAGCAACCGACAAAGCTCGGAGAGCATCATAAGTTCGTCCGATTTTTCTAGCAATCAAAACCGTAAGCGCCATTATCGTCGCCCTCACAACTGACGCCCCACCTCCAACCATTGTCGCAAAGAGAATTGAAATAATAATTGCTGGCAAAAAAGAATAACGAAGACCAAATGTCATCTCTCCAAATCTAAGAACCGAATCCAAAATAATTGAAACATTGTATCCTGACAACGCCATGATATGAATTGTTCCAGTTCTAATGAAAGAGTCTCTGATGTCTGCAGGTATTCCGTCGCGATCTCCAAGCAGTATCGCATTCAATAGTGAAGACTTTGGCTCAGGTAAAACTTCTGAAATCTGGCTTTTAAGATTTTCGGCAAATCTAAATAAAACTTTTCTAATCGGCGCACGAAATTCCCCCACTTTCTCATAGCTATCAACTTCCAAAATATATTTTATTCCATCCTTTTTTAAATAACCGATATAATCAAACTCTTTCCCCTGATCTGTCTCAAAATTTTTAGGCTCTTTTAGAGTTCCTCTAACAAAAAGCTTATCTCCGAAATCGACTTCTACGTCCCTCTCGAAAACAAGCAACACGTCAGGCGCTCCGGCTTGATCAACACCACCCTTTGCTCGAAGAGAGAATTCTTTTCTAGCTGGAGAATTTAATACTTCTACACTCATTTCCACCTCTTCTCCTTCAAGCGACGACAATGGATCTTCATGAAATAACTCTGGCTTGAAAATAGAAGCCCGAAAAAAACCCACTAATAAAAATAAAATTATAAAAACAAAAGACAGACCGCTCTTTGTAATAAAAAGATTTTTTGTAAAATAAAAAACTCCTACCGAAAAAACAACCGACAAAAATAAAACCCAAAACATACTCAGGGATAAGTAAAATATCCCAACACCGAAAAGAAAACTAGAAAAAAGTATATACCACACTATTTATTCTGCCAGGTCTCCACAAGTTCTTTTTCTTCCGCTTCTGAAAACACTTTCTTGAAGAGTGCGCCAGCTTTACCTTGTACAAATTCCTTACACGAATCCCAATCAGAAAAAATTCTAGTTTCTCCGTTTACTCTTGCAACATATGAATAAGCCTTTCCTTTATTTTCTTTTTTCTGCTTAGATGCCGGGAGGTTCTTCAAGTAACCGAAAAGTTCTTCAAACTGCTCCATCTGTCCACGAAAAAGTATCGGCGGATTTCCCTTTGAATAAGTTTGCGCAATTTCATTAGCTCTTTCATTCAGAAAATCACCGCTGTGTCCTTTAACTTTTTCATAGCT
>CAYZIU010000056.1:0-1614 GCA_964478575.1 uncultured Candidatus Saccharibacteria bacterium
ACTCACTCACCTCTGTTTTCAACAATTTCACATTTCTCACAAAATTGTAATTGTGAACTTGTCTAAAGGGCAGACAGGTGAAATGAACACGGCGTTGTTAGGAGGACTTTTGATTACCAAGATTTATTTGGCTGCCATGTCTAGAGCCGATGCTAGTCCAAAGGATCTGGCAGAACTACCAAATTTCTATTTGTACGTGGATGAGTTTCAATCATTTTCTAATGAGTCTTTTGCTAATATTTTGTCTGAGGCTAGAAAATACAAACTTAACTTAAACATCGCCCATCAATATATTCAACAAATGGAAGAGAATGTTCAAGCGGCCGTTTTTGGAAACGTCGGAACGATGGTTGTTTTCCGGGTTGGGTCTTCAGATGCTGAGATTTTCGAAAAAGAATTTTCACCGACTTTTATTGCTGACGATCTGGTTAACTTGGGACGTTTTCAGATGTACCTACGACTTATGATTGATGGAGTGGGGTCTAAACCTTTCTCAGCTACAACTTTTGTCCTTCCTCCTCCTGAGGGGAAGAGTTTTCGTGATGAAGCAGTCGAGTATTCTAGAAGAACTTACTCGAAAGGAAAAGCAGAGGTAGAGGTGATTATCAGTAAGAGTCTTGAGTTTTTGGAGCCAGTTAGAAAATCAGATAGTTCTCAAAACAAATCTTTTAAAGTATATGATGACAACGATCCAAATCGTTTTGTTAAAAGAGACGGCGCAAGTAGAGATTACCCGCCACGAAATAATTACAATAACAACAATGCACAAGCTAGACCACAGCCGGAGTTCAAGGCTTTTGGCAGAGATGAAAAAGACCGGCAGGAAGAATTTGTAGACAATCGCCCGAATCCGGCCCCAATTCCTGACTCTCCCTCAGATGAAAAAAAACCGTGGCAAAAACCAGCAGAGCCTAAATCTTTTGTTCCAAAAAATAATCCTCCTGCACAAAAAAATACTCAAAATGACACTCCAAAGATTGAGAGTCAGGTGCATGTTTCTTCTAAAATGAAAGATATTTTAGAAAGTCTTGATAATGAGGGAAAAATTGAATTATCTGATGTTGTTGTTGATGAACAGAATAATTGGAAAGAAGAAAAAATTGCACCAGCGCCGGTAATAAAAAAAGAGGTACAACCCGAAAAGCCGATTGATCAATCGAGATTTGGCAAAAAGGAATCTAATCCAATGCACATGGATGCTCTAAAGCAGGCACTTGCTAAAGCAATGAAAGATAAACCAGTTGCGCCACCTCCTCCTCCGCCAAAGAACACTTCACACAATGCTGATTCAAGTCCAAAAGAAGATATTAAAAGTAATGTAGAAGACTCAAAGCCTCAAAAAACAAAGGACGAGGAAAGAGACCAAACAAAAGAGGCACCAGAAGATCTTCTCAAAAGTATTATCGGATAAAAATGAAAAAGATTGGTTTTATTTTTGCCCTAGTGTTATTTATTTGTTGGAATCACGCGAAGGCGGATGTTTATATTAGTGAAATAATGTATGACTTCGAGGGGACGGATACTGATTATGAGTGGGTTGAGATTGGAAATGATGGAACGCAAGATGTAGATATAACGGGTTGGAAATTTAATGACGGTTCAAATCATAATTTA
>CAYZIU010000057.1:0-1608 GCA_964478575.1 uncultured Candidatus Saccharibacteria bacterium
ACCCGACCGGGGACCCGGTCCTCGTCGTTGCCGAGGCCCGCACCGTGGACGCTGCTACCGCTCGCGCGATCGCCGCTGTCGCTGGAGCCGGCCGGGAAATCACACTCGTGACGGACGATGCGCTTCCCCCGGCAGTACAGGATTGGCTGCCAGCAGCGTTGATCCACATCAGCGGAAGCGCCATCCCCACCGCGGAGGGGCCGCAGCCCTCTACCAACGAGAGTCCCGAACCATGGCCGGATCTGGATCCGGTGTCCGTCTCGCACCAACCCGCCGATGCCGACCCTGCACATACTTGGCCCGCAACCGAGTGGGCGGACAACGATGACTCCACCGAAGCGATGAGCTCTCAGTGGGTGTGCCATTTCGAATCCGCGTCCGTGCTCGAGTCCCTGCAGCCGGCCCTGAGCGGATGGGCAGCCGCGGCATGGAACCAGTACGTGGCGCAACGGCAAGTGATGGTTATGGATCAGGGCAACGGTGATGGTGTGTGCGCCGGCGCGTGGGCGCTGGACGACAGACTTCCGGCCGCCTTGTGGTTCCAGCCCACCCAATCGATCCGGACCGGTGAGGAGTTCCTGCTGGTCGGGTCCACCATCGCCGTTTCGGCCGACCCCGACACACCGGTCGTGGTGCCGGATTCGTGGTGGCAGCAGGGGTTCGCCGACCAAGTGGTGTCATGGTGCGAACAGCCGAGCTCGAGAGCGATGATCAACCGCGTGTTCAGTTTCGGGCAGCCGGTCAGCCCACTGAGCCCCCGCTCCCAGCCCGACGAGTGCTTTCCCGAACTGCCAGTCGGCGCAGTCAGCCGTGTCCTGGTCGCTGAAGATGGCCAACAGATGCTTGTGGTTCCCGTGGCAGGGGAACCACGTTGGGTCGACAACGGGCCCGGGAGCCGGTCAATCACCTTCATCTACATTCTCAAGGCGGTTCCGCAGTACGAACAACTGGACGAGTCGTGGTCACATGCGATCGACTCGCTGGTGCGCATCCAACGACTGCTCACCCACCCTGACAGCGATCTGGACGGGCGGCGAGATCCCGCCCTAGCCGCCCCACTGGAGGCCTTCCTTCGCGGCAGCGACGTCTCTGCGGCGGGAACCGTGGCGGGCAGACTGCGGGATGCGCTCGATGATCCCGACCTGTTCCGCAAAGCGCAGGTGATGTCTGAGGTGTGGGTCACCACGAACGGTGAACCGGGTTGGGAGGACTTCCGCCGGATCGGCGAAGTGGGGCTGAAGGCAGCCTTCCGATACACCCACGCCAACCCTGACCTGCTGACCGGTGAGCAGCTTGGAAGCATCAGTAGCGTCTACCGGGACCTGTGCGTGGGGTTGGAGGTCGATGCCGCCTACCCTTGGACCTCGTTCGACGACATTCTGAACGCCGTTAATGCACGCACGTCCGCCCACCAACCACGTCGATGCCCGGTCTGCGGAACCCCCGCCGCAAGCGCAGATCAGTTCTGCGGATCGTGCGGCCAGGCGCTGTAAGTGTTCCCGCCGAGCGCAAGCAACAACGACCCTTTCGGCTACTTTCGCTGTCGATAGCCACCGTCGATCTTCTGCTTGACCAACTGCTCCGCCGACTTCGCCGCAGCACGACCGT
>CAYZIU010000058.1:0-809 GCA_964478575.1 uncultured Candidatus Saccharibacteria bacterium
ATTTTATATTTGCAGTTCGCTCTACAATCTCGTGAGTCTTGGGGCTCATTATTGTGAAGTTTGTTATAGAAATTATCTCTCCAAGGGTATCTTCTTGAGCGGGAATGGTGAAGTTTCTTATTGTCTTGTCTTCTTTTCGGACATCCACCATATTTTCTTCAAGTTCTTCTGCTTTCTCACGCATTCTCTTTGCCACCATTCGGAGACGTCCTCCTTTGAAGGCGAATTCGTTTGCTTTGTCTTTGTTTGCTTGAATTTCCTTAGCAAGCTGAGCGTTTTTCATATTTTCTTTTTCTACTCGCGCCGAGATATCTTTCAGTACATCTTTGTAGTTTCCAACATATTGTTCAACTTTTCTCGTATGGATATCGAGATATAGAACTCCAGTAGAGAATGCATTTAGAAATTCTGCATCGTGAGAGATAACCATTACAGTTTTTTTATATCCAATTAGAAAGTCCGTCAGGTGTTTTATTCCGGCGTGGTCTAAATTGTTTGTTGGTTCATCAAGTAGAAGAAGATCAGGGTCTTGGATTAGGGCGGAAGCCAGAAGTAGCCGAGCCTGTTGTCCTCCAGAAAAAGTTTTAATTATTCGGTCGTGAACGGCTTTGTGTCCTTTTAGATTTACAATCTCCAGAACTTCATCGATTCGGGGATCAATGTCATACACTTTCTTTGGAAAACATTTTTGGAAAAAGTCCCGAACAGTTAGTTCCAAGTCTTCGCGGGGGATTACTTGGCGGGCGATCGCAATAGACACTCCTTTCACTATGTTTATGTTTCCATCATCAGGTTCGAGAGACTTGGTG
>CAYZIU010000058.1:819-1581 GCA_964478575.1 uncultured Candidatus Saccharibacteria bacterium
CCGTTTTGTCCCATTATTGTAATCTTGCTCTCACTTCGCAGGGAGAAGGTTACATCATCAAGTATTGGTTTGTTTGGGTTGTATTCAAATGAAACTTTTTCAAATCGAAGAACTGTTTCGTTTTTTGCCATTTATATTTTTATCAGATTTTATTTCAGTTTTTTAAGCAATGCCAATTTGTCCTCTTTTTTCCAGCGTTTTATCTCGGCTTCTCTCGCGCGGACCTCGCCAAAGGTGCTTAGTTCTTCATAATACATTAATTTCACCGGTCTGCGAATCTTTGTGTAGTGAGCACCGGATTTTAGATTGTTGTGTTGGTGGAGTCTTTTTTCTAGATTGTTGGTTGAACCAACGTACAAAGTCCTGTCCGCACACTCTAAAATGTAAACAAAATACATACCCTTATTCTATTTAGAAAAAGGAATTTCCGCCACTGTTTCGTATTCATACATTGGAGGTTCGTAATCAGGCAGACCTTCTTCAAAGGTTTTTCGCATAACAAGATATGAGTCTACCCCTTTTGTTATTTTGAACGTATATCCAAGTCCTGCACTGTAACACTGAATCACAGTTGAATTAATCACACTATCTTCTTCAGAATCTGGCAGATCATTACAGCTACCAGGTGTTGTATCGATTAGTTTAGTTTCAATTTCTTCGTTGGTGTATTTTACTTCAAGAAATATGTTTGTTTCTGGAAGTCCGTCTAAATTTAATGAATCGGCTTTTTCGTATCTCCATGTAAAAGAACTAGCTTCCGCC
>CAYZIU010000059.1:0-1506 GCA_964478575.1 uncultured Candidatus Saccharibacteria bacterium
AAGCTGTCTATTATCCTAATTTCTTTTTTGTTTTTGTTTTTTTTGCTTATTTTTTTATTATCATTTATTAATGAGCTTTCAAAAACCAAACAGGTTGAGGTGATCTTGCTAATCTCTTTAGTCCAAAACCTTTCATATGTAGAAAGGTCAGTAGAAAGGTCTTGCATAGCTTGAAGAATTTTTGGATTGAAATCTTGCAAGATATCTCCGACACCAATCCCTGTTTGCTGTATAAGTGCCTCAATACAATATTTATTTCCCTTCAAATCAACAAAATGAGAAAAGCTTATATTTTGGGTTTTTGTAGAGACATGAATGTTTTTCTCATTGATTTGAATAATAGTACCAGGCATTTCTTGAGAACATGACGAGAGAATTTTGACCTTGCCAGGAACGAAAATATTATTTCCAATGAAGATCTTAAAACTAACTATCGTATTAGGATAGCCTCCAAACGAAAGAGCTCGAAATTGTCTTTCTATTTTCTGAGCTGACTCACTCCATGAGAAAAAACCCAAGCGCGAAGGTTTTTGAGAACGAGAAAAATAACTTCTTTTTTTAAGGTCTTGTTTTTCTCCAAAGAGAGGCCCTTGTGCAAGATCCTGAATTAGGTTTTTAAAAGCTTCTAGGGCATGAACATAGCATTTAAGATTGAGGCTCAAAGCAGTCTCATCATCATCAATAGAGAAGATAGTTTGCTTAAGAATATTTCCACCATCAATAATAGGGCTCATGATGTGCCAACTTATACCATGAATTGATTCGTTATTGAGAATGGCCCAAGAAGCAGCATGAACACCAGCATATTTAGGAAGAGGAGCGTCATGGTAATTAATGGCAAAATAACGAGGAGCTTCTAAAATCTCTTTTCTTATAATTTTACTATTAATAATGCTAAAAAGATAATCAAATGTTTTATAAGGATTAATTTTTTGAAATTCTTCTAATGAAAGAAAAAAGGGAATATTATGAGTTTTGGCCCACTGTTGGGTGTTACTATGGGTAGAAATTATTCCTAAGAGTTGATGTTCTTCCTTGAGAAGTTGTTCAGCACATTGAATCCCTAAACTTGTTTCGCTTATTATATAGCAACTAATGTTTTTTTTCACGTAATAATCGCTCTTTATTTCTCTTCTTGAACTTTTGTGTTTATATTTTTCCCTGGACTGATTTAAAAATTACAAAATTTCTGAAAGCAGGCTCTGAACTTAATATCTTTTTTGTTTTTAGTTCCTTTCTAAGTTCTTTTAAAAAAGAATCCATCATAATAAAAGTCTGTGCATCACGATTTAAAATCCTTGTCGCCAAAGATGATGCCAGTCTTTCTCCTTTTCCTATCGTATATTCATGGAGTTTAATTTTGAAATTTTCCTTTCCAAAAAGGATCTTGCCAAGCCAGCTAGCCCAAAGCCCCATCATATAGTATCGATCATAGTCACGATGCGCCTCAACAAATTTAGTCTCAGTTTCTGATAACTTAAAAACAGAGGAGGTCGCAAGACCAAA